>NZ_QROG01000012.1:0-2960 GCF_003474585.1 Collinsella sp. AF39-11AT
GTTGCTGCCTAGGCTAGCCCCTTGTCACACAAACTACCGAAGCCTCCGAAATATTGGAACTTATTCGTTGAAAACGCGAACGTTACGACAAAGCCTTCGCCGGAGTCGGATGCCGCCGTGACGTCGATGCCCATCTTGGAGCATAGGCGCGCCACCAGGTAGAGGCCGATGCCCGTTGCGCGCTTGGTGGTGCGGCCGTTGTCGCCGGTAAAGCCCTTCTCGAACACGCGCGGCAGGTCGGCCGCGCTCACGCCACAACCGTTGTCGGCAACGGTAAGCTCAATGCGCTCACTCGCCAGGCCCTCATCCAGCAACGCGCCCGAAAACACGATCTTCGCGCCGTCCTCGCGCGCATATTTAATGCTGTTCTGGATGAGCTGACCTAAGATGAACTCCAGCCACTTCTCGTCGGTAAAGACCTCGAAGTCGAGGTTTTCGCACACCGGAGCCACGTGCGCTGCAATGAGTTCGCGCGCGTTGGCCTTAATCGCACCCGTCACCAAGGTCTTGAGATCCCAGCGGCGAATCAGGTAATCGCGCTCCACGACTTCCGAGCGCGCATAGTACAGTGCCTGGTCGATATAGCGCTCAACGCGAGCCAGCTCGCGACCCAGGTCATCCACACGCGACAGGTCGTCTTCGCTGCCGTCTAGGTTTTCAAGAATCAGATGGGCCGCCGCCAGGGGCAACTTGGCCTCGTGGACCCAGCTTTCGATATAGTCGCGATAGTCGTCGGTTTGACGTCGCCCTTCCGCTACCTCATCGCAAGCCGCCTTGCCCACGCGGCGCAGGACTTCGTATTCGAGCTCGCCCTCGGCATAGGTCGGACACTGCACCATCTCCTGCACCCACGCAGGGCTTTCCAGCTCCTCGGCCGCGCGCTCCAGCTGGTGCAAAAATCGACGACGGCGCGCGTACTCGATCACGATGCCGAGCATGCCAAAGATAAAGGATACGCCGACCGCCACGACCACGATAGAAACGGGTGCGCCGGCGACCGTCAGCACAAAGCAGCTCAGCAGCACGCCGCACGTCCACACGGCGACGGGAAGCAGCGCATCTTTAAAGAACTTGCCAAACGACATAGCCGGCCCCTAGACCGAATAGCCTTGGCCGCGATGCGTGGTCAAATACCCCTTGATGCCGATTTTTTCGAGCGTGGTGCGCAGGCGGTTGATGTTGACGGTGAGCGTATTGTCGTCCACGAAGGCGTCGGAGTCCCACAGGTCCTGCATGATGGCCGAGCGCGAGACGATCTTGCCCGCGCGGCTCAGGAGCAGCGAGAGGATACGCAGCTCGTTTTTGGTGAGCTCGGTGCTGTCGCCGGTCGCCGTGTTGGTGACCATAGAACGGGCGAGGTCGAGCTCCAGCCCCTTGTGGACGAGCGTGCTGCGCTCGCCCGCCGCCGCGGTGCGACGCAGCAAGGCATTGATGCGCGCCACGAGCACGCGCGCGCTATAGGGCTTGGGAACGAAGTCGTCCGCGCCGAGCGTCATGGCCATGACCTCGTCGATCTCGGTCGTGCGCGACGTGAGGACGATGATGGGAACCTCGGATTCGCGGCGGACTTCGTGGCAGATATGCTGGCCGTCTTTGACGGGAAGCGTCAGGTCGAGCAGTACCAAGTCGGGTGCAGCGGCCAGGATGTCACGCGAGACATGCTCGAACGATTCGCAGGCCTCGACCTCAAAACCGGCACGGGCAAGGATGTCGGCAAGCTCACGACGAATGGGCTCGTCGTCCTCAACGATATAGATCAGCGCCATGGATTCCGTTCCCCTCTTAGTTGCCTTACAGCCATTATCGCCGCGAAGTCGCCGGCACGCGCCTCGCGCGGCAACAAGGTGACAGAACTGTTCGCGAACGAAAGGTCCGACTCGCCCTCGCTCGCAACGGGTGCGGGGATCAAATGATTATAAAATCCCCGTCCCAGAAAAATCATTTAGCGGCGGGCGCGGAGCTTTTCGTAGCCGTCGGCAAAAAAGGCGACCGTCGCTGCATCGGACTCGGCGGCGTCGGCATCGGCAGCGGGAACCACGCCGTGCTCGTCGCTCACCAGAAACAAAGCGCCCTTGAGCTGCGCGGGAATGTCTACGCGCGTGACCGAGATGCCCTTGGTCTGGGCCAGCTGCTCGATGAGCGTCGCCGTGCCGCACAGGAACTCGTCCGCCGGCGCCACAAAGGCGAGCTCGCCGTTGTTGACGGCGGCGAGCAGCTCGGGCGCCACACCAGTTTCGTCAGCCTCGGAGCGGGCCTCGGCAGAGCGGGCACGCAGCGCCTTGGCCGACGTATCGGCGAGCGGCTCGTACTCCCCCACCGTCATGGCGGCGTTGCCGTTGATGTCGATCACCAGCATGAGCACGCCGTCGCGTGCGGTGTAGTCGCCTTCGGCAAGCGACCACTCAACGTGCTGCTTGGCCCAGCTGAGCATGTTATGGGTAAGCGGCTCGCCCTGCACCAGGCGCTCGGATAGCGCACGGATGTGGCGGTTGAGCATGGGCACCTTTTTGTTGGACATGCGCCAACGGCAGATAAGCGCGGGCTTGTCGAGCGTAAACTTCTCGACCGCCTCCTGATTGGCGCAAAAGTCCTCGTACGCACGCTGATCCTCGGCATTGCCAAACAGCTCGGCATCATCAATCTGGGGCATGGTCATACCTTTCGTGTTAGTCATTCCGTCCTCTTATACCAAAAAGACGGCCCTCCAAACGGAGCGGCCGTCTTTTGCAGAGATTATTTTAGAAGCGAGGCCAGTCCAAGGGACGAGATAACATCCCATCCTCCCCAGTCAACCTAACAGGTCGGCGAGGGTTGCCCAGGTGCCGCAGATTGCCGTGAAAGAGGAGCGACGCGTACTTGGGTACGCGAGCGACGAATGAACGGCAAGGTGCGGTGGCTGGGCAAGCCGCAGCGCCACCTCCCTACTTAATGGCGGAAGTGGCGGGGGGCCCCGGAGACCA
>NZ_QROG01000012.1:2970-51817 GCF_003474585.1 Collinsella sp. AF39-11AT
GCGGAAGTGGCGGGCGCCCGTGAAGACCATCGCAATACCATGCTCGTTGCAGGCCTGGATGCTCTCGTCATCGCGCTTGGAGCCGCCGGGCTGGATGATGCAGGTCACGCCGTGTGCGGCAAGCACGTCGACGTTGTCGCGGAACGGGAAGAACGCGTCGCTTGCGCAGGCAAAGCCGCCCTTCTCCACGCCCTCGCGCTCGCAGAAGTCCTCGGCGCGCTCGCAGGCAAGCAGCGCAGAGTCAACGCGGTTGGGCTGACCGGGGCCCATGCCAATGCCGGCCTTGCCCTTGGAGACCAGGATGGCGTTGGACTTGACGCCCTTGCAGACCTTCCAGGCAAACTCGAGCTCGGCCATCTCGGCATCGGTGGGCTTGCGGTCGGTGGGGAACGTAAAGGTCGCGGGGTCCTCGATCACGTGGTCGACCTCCTGCACCAGCATGCCGCCGTCGATGGAGCGCAGCTCCACCTTGGCGCCGTGGTCCACGCCGCCGGTAGCCAGCACGCGCAGGTTGGGGCGCTTGGCCATGCGCTCGAGCGCCTCGGCGGTGTAGCTCGGGGCGATGATAACCTCGACGAACTGCTTGTTCTGATCGGCAAAGTGCTCAACCAGCTCAAAGGGGACCTCGCGGTTGCAGGCGATGATGCCGCCGAAGGCGCTCTTGGGATCGCAGGCAAAGGCGCGGTCGTAAGCAGCCGTGATGTCCTCGGCAACGGCGGAGCCGCAGGGGTTCTGATGCTTGAGGATCACGCAGGCCGGCTCGTCGAACTCGCGCACCAGGTTCCAAGCGGCATCGGCGTCCAGATAGTTGTTGTAGCTGAGCGGCTTGCCTTGAATCTGCTCGGAGCCCACGAGCGGGAACTGCGAGCTCGCGGTGTTCTCGCAGCCCTCGGCAAAGCGGTAGACCGTAGCCTTCTGCTGAGGATTCTCACCATAGCGCAGGTCGTCGACCTTCTCCAACGAGATCTCGAGCTTGGCAGAGGTGTCCGCCACGTCGCTTGCCTGGGCGGCAAGCCAACGGGAGATAGCCGTGTCGTAGGCGGCGGTAGTCTGGTAGACCTTCACCTGCAGGCGACGACGGGTGGAAAGCGTGGTGCAGCCACCGGTCTCGCGCATCTCGGCCAGGACGGCATCATAGTCGGCCGGGTCGGAGATGACGGTAACGCTCGCGGCGTTCTTGGCGGCAGAGCGCAACATGGAGGGGCCACCGATGTCGATGTGCTCGATGGCATCCGCAAAGGTGACCTCGGGGTTGGCGACGGTCTTCTCGAACTCGTACAGGTTGACGACGACCAGGTCGATCAGCTTAATGCCGTGCTGGGCGGCCTCCTGCATGTGCTGCTCGGAATCGCGGCGGGCCAGCAGCGCGCCGTGAACCTTGGGGTGCAGGGTCTTAACGCGGCCGTCCATCATCTCGGGATAACCCGTGAACTCCTCGATGGGGGTTACGGGAACGCCCGCGTCCTCGATGGCACGAGCCGTGCCGCCCGTAGAGATGATCTCGACGCCAAAGTCATCGACCAGCGTCCGTGCGAAATCGACGACACCCGTCTTATCGGTAACCGAGATCAACGCGCGTGCGATCTTCACATCAGATCCCATGCAGTCCTCCTGTCTGATACGCCGCCGTGCTCTGTGAGTCGGTGATACGTCGATCTGCAGCGCTCGCGCAGCGGCATTGAAAATACTGATTCAATGTAGCGCATCGAGCGCGACGTTGCATCCCGCAACGCACGGCTGTGCGGAAAAAGTTTGCGAGCGGGGGGATGGGCACGGCACCGGGCACGGTGAGTTCATGGAACACAGGGGCACCATAATTAGATGCCAATGGCGTGGTAGAACTGTGCTCGATATGCATCCGCAAAAGAAAGAGGCACCATGGTCTCGCGGGTTCTCTACCGACCGTTTGATACCGAAGACTTCGACGCCATCGCGCTGATTCTGCAGCAGCTTTGGCATAACAATTCGGATAACGATGAGTACAACCGCCTCGAGGCCGCGTGCGACCTTGCCTACTGCCTTTCGTCGTCGACGTTTTCGCAGGTTGCGGTGATTGACGGTCAGGCGCGTGGCATTTCGCTCGCGCGTGCGGGACAGAGCTCCGGCGCCGTTAAGGAACACTGGATGGATACCGAACGCGCGCTGCTATCGCAGATGCGTGAGCTGGAGCCCGATGCCTGCGCCGAGTATCTCTCGTTTGTACGCGCAACCATCCGAACCAACAACCGTCTGCTCGAGAGCAGCCCGTTGCCGCACGACAACGAGGTCACGCTGCTTGCCGTGGATCGCGATGTCCATGGCCTGGGCGTTGGCACGGTTCTGCTCGATGCCGCAGTCTCGCACCTGTCCTCGCTTGGAGCGACGAGGGCGCACCTGTACACCGACTCCAACTGCTCGTGGAAGTTCTACGAGCTGCACGGCTTTAAGCGCACGGCCACGCACCGCGCCAACCGCGAAGAGCGCCGCCACGCCATGCCGCGCGAAAGCTTTCTCTACGAACTCGACCTAACAGCCTAAACCCGGCAGTTAGGGACGTTCCTCTTGTGCCGGCACTCCGGGACACCCCTTGGCAGCAACCACACCTAGTCATTGGGGACGTTCTTAAATGACTAGTCGCTGGGGACAGTCTTCGTAGGTAGCGCGTAAAAAGGGGATGGGCTTTCCCCGACGGCTGTCGAGAAAAGCCCATCCCATAATTTACGACCGTTAGAACGTTCCGCCGCCGCCTCCGCCGACGCCGCCGCCTCCGCCGCCCGAGAAGCCGCCACCACCGCCGCCACTCGAGCTATCGGAGCTCGAAGCCAACTCGCGGATGGTCTCGTGATACACATCGTTGAACGAATCGAGCGGAGACTCGTTGCCGTAGTGATGGTAATACCACCAGTAGCAGGGGTAGTTGTCGTAGAAATCGTCGCTGTTGCGCAGGTCCGCAGGCACGGCCTCGGCCAGCTGTCGCAGCACTTCTTTCGAAACGCCTAGGGCAACGCCCATCACCAGCAGCTTGTTCCACAGCACCAGATCGCCCGGAACGGCTTCCTTTAGGCGTGTGAAATCCTCGAGCCAATGCTTGAGCGCCTTGCAGCGAGCCGCCACCTCGGCGCCCTCCGGCGTGTAACGGCGGAAGGTGCAGCTCAGGACAAAGCCCACGATCGTGACGGGGATCGAAATCATAGCGGCACCGACGTTGGCGTCCGCAAAGTCGGTATAGAACAGAGAGCCCAAAATGCCAAAGACAATGATGATGCCGAGAACCAGGCCGGCCACCATCGCGATAGTGCCATCCGATGCGATAAACTCGCACTCCTCCAGCTTGCCCTTAACCGTGCTCTGATAGTCCTCGAGCTTGTCGCCAACAGATTCAGTACGCTCGCTGGCATACTCCTCCAGCTCGCTAAACGTGCGCGAACGGACGCCGTCTTTATCGGGCTTAACGCCAGCGAAGAAGACCTTGAGCACGTCGCGATCGATGCCGTCCTTCTTGGCAGCCTTCCAGGCCTCGTCGGTCACTGTGATGCGATACGTCTGCTCCTCTTTTTCGCGACGGAGCAGACCCTTCTTCTTGGTCTCGGTCGCTTCTTCCAGCTTGATCACGCGGTCGTCGGTCAGCTTCATCAGCGTGGCGATATATGCCTGATCGGGCACGTCGTTCCAGCTCATAAGAGTTGCAAGCACCGCGGGATGATCGGCGGAGGGCACATCGCGGAAGTACTCGTCCTGGAAGAGCGGCTTGGGCTTGGGCCTGCGCAGCTTGAGCATCACGATTACACCGGTATAGGCAACCGCCACAACAACACACACCACGGCAATCGCGCTGGCAACCGCACGCGCGTGCTCACGGCGGGCGTTAGCTTCGTCGGCCCATTCCTTCTCTTCGCTCAGGATCGTTGACATGCGCTCTTCGCCCGAAGCGGCAAGCTGCGGCACCCAGTCGCTAGGGAAGGCGATGCGTGCCTCGGCGAATTCGCCCTGGTGCACGCAGGGAATGGTATAGGTGACCATGGGCTCGTCCTCATCGAGCGACACGTCGCCCGTCAGCGGACCATGGCCCCATGCGCGGAAGTTATCGCCCTTGACGGCCGCCGTCCCGGCAGCGGCATTCGCGAAGCACACTTCCATCTCGACGTCATCGGAATCCGCAGACCAGCCGTCACCCACGAACTTCCAGTAGAGCTCGGCGGTATCGGCCCAGTTCATAACCGCACCGGTCATGGTGTAGCTCACGTAGTAGATTGCGCTGTCGCCGCTCTCGTGAGGGCTGAACACCTTAATCCTTACGCCGTCACCGGTCTGCTCGACCGTGTAGACGCCAGAGTCGCCCTTGTTCGCGCTATCGACTTTGTTAAACGCGGTGTCCTCTTCCTCGACACTCAGCACGTCGACGCCCGCCGTGCCGCCCTGCTGGTTGGAGCCCGTATTGATCTCCCAAAACACGCCGTTGATGTCGTCGTCGAAATCAAACTGGCGTCCCTCGACAACGGTCAGCGATCCATCGGCCTCGACCGTGGCACTGATGTAGGTTTGGGTCATGGAATACCCGTCGGCACGTGCAACGGCGGGCAACAGCAGCAGCGCGCACGCGACGAGCGCGCAAATGGAAGCAAATCGCGCAAACGGGCAGCGCTGCCGACAGGTCTTGGCAACGGGGGCGTTCATAGGCACATCCTTTGTCTGTGATACCAGTAGCGTCATTGTCCCACGTTTGCGGGTTCATGTGACGAACATCTAGGTCAGCGGAGTATCAAACGGGACGAAAGTCACGCCCGCGGCCGGCACCTGGGGACGTTCCTTATCTGCCGGCAATCTGGGACACTCCTTGGCATAGCCCGCTCCGGCAATAGATACCACTTCATAGCTCCGTCACAGGTGTAGCGGCTTTGTGTGGGCGCGGCGTGAGCCGATTAAGCCGGCGAGCGAGGGGCATAAAGCAGTTGAGCGAAAACGGTTTGCCCCTTTGCCGTTCGCTTGAGGATCATGTCCCCCTTTTCCGCGGAAACCCCGGCAGTTGCGAAGAGCTGCCGGGGTTTCTGTCGTTTGAGGGGTTGAAGGGGCTGAGCTTGGGGCGGTAATCGAGGTGTTGAGTCGGTGCCCGCCGCGCACAACACGCAGCCTCGGCAACTCGCGAGCATCGACGACGCCCCCTCACCTCACCCCGCGCTATACTCGTCCGCATGGATATCAACGCATGCAACATAGCGACACACGCCGCGGGCGCACCAGCAGCGGCCGCTCCCGCGCCCGTCGCGGGCCGCTTTGCCCCGTCGCCCTCGGGCCGCATGCACCTGGGCAACGTGTTCAGCTGCCTGTGTGCGTGGCTTTCGGCCCGCAGCCAGGGCGGCAGTATCGTGTTGCGCATCGAGGACCTGGACGATCGCTGCAAGCGTCCCGAACTTGCGGCCCAGTTGATCGACGACCTGGCCTGGCTGGGTCTCGAGTGGGACGAAGGCCCCTACTACCAGCACGATCGCCTGGACTTGTACGAGGACGCCCTGCACCAGCTGCAAGACGCCGGCCTCACCTATCCCTGCTTTTGCACGCGTGCCGAGCTCCACACCGCAAGCGCGCCGCACGCCAGCGACGGCACGCCCATCTACCGCGGCGCCTGCCGAGGCCTTTCTGCCGAGGAGGTTGCCCACCGCAGTGCCCTGCGCGCTCCGGCCACGCGCCTGCGCGTGCCCACCGTAGATGACCTCGCGGAAGACGTGATCGAATTCGTTGACCGCACGTACGGAGCCCAATGCGAGGCACTCGCCACCGAGTGCGGCGACTTTTTGGTGCGCCGCAGCGACGGCGTTTTTGCCTATCAGCTGGCCGTGGTGGTCGACGACGCTGCCATGGGCGTCACCGAGGTCGTGCGCGGATGCGACCTGCTTGGTTCCACGCCGCGCCAGATCTATCTGCAACATCTGCTGGGACTGCCCACACCGCGCTACGCGCACATTCCGCTGCTCATGTCGCCGGACGGCCGCCGCCTTTCCAAGCGCGATCGCGATCTGGACCTGAGCGAGCTCCGCACCCGCTTTGGCACACCCGAGGCACTGTTGGGATGGCTCGCCGGGCAAACAGGCATCGTGCCGGACACCACGCCGCGCTCTGCCGAGCAACTGGTCGAGCACTTTAGCTGGGACGTTATCCGCGCACACCGGGAGAACATCACTGTAACGGCCGAGTAGCCGCTCACTCCACCCCTACGCAACATCCCAGGGCTGGAGTTCGTCGCCCAGGCGAACGATGCAGTCGTAGAGCACGGTATGGCGCTCGGCCGGGTTGGCATCCCGATGGAAATGCCCGTAATACCAGCACTTGTAATCCAAGCGGTCTTCCAGCTCATCGAAAAATGCCGTAAGCCGATCAACGGCGGGGTAATTCCAGCCGGGTGCCGGATAAAGCGTGGGCGAAAGCATGCGCGTAGGGCAGGTGTGGGTGACCACGTAGTCGACCTTCCAACCCACGCTGTCGAGCTTTGCCCGCGCCTCCTCAAAGTTGCGCTCGTCCGGCAGTTCCTGCGGCCACCAGCTGGAATAGGGAATGCGGTATCCTTTGTCCACGCTCGTGGCGCCGCCCATGGTAAAGATCGTTGAGCCGTCGAGCTCAAAAACCTCGCCGCGCGTCAGGCGCCGTATGGGGGAGGTATCCGACAGACGCTGCGTCAGCCCACCGTGCCACAGCTCCATGGGACGCTCCGCCCAGTGATCGAAACGCTCGTGGTTGCCGTCGACGAACAGCACGGTATAGGGGCGCGACTCCAGCCAAGCGATGTCGGCACATTCCTCGGCAGAGAAATCCCAGGGAAAGCCAAAGTCGCCCGCGACAATCAGATAGTCGTCGCTCGTCAGGCTATCCCCAAGGTCCCAATCGCGCAGCTTTTGCATGTCGAGGCCGCCGTGAATATCGCCCGTCACATAGACCGTCATCGGATCACCACTTCCCTCTTATAGGCTTCGAGATCGCGCTCGACCTGTTCATCGTCCGTAACGTTGACCCACCACGGCCACTTAACGCACTGCACCAGCTCGTCTACCTGCGCAAACCATAACTTGAGCTCATCCAAACTTACCGGGGCGTAACCGTTGGCGTCCACGCCCACGTCATAGCGCAGCAGCCCCTGCCGAAGGTTGAACTTGTTATACGCGCCGCCGCAGCTATGGATATGCCCGTGCAGATGCCAGCTGCCGTGCGACATGCCCTGCCAGTCGACCATGGGATAGTGGCTCAGCACGATTTTCTGCCGATCGATTTTGAGCACGCAAATGGGCGGCTCGACGATAAAAGCATCCGCTACGGCAGGCTGCGTCCAGTCTTTGTCGTGGTTGCCGGGTAGCAGGTGGACGTGCTTACATACGATGCTTTTACGCAACTCGTAGGCCTCTTGGACCGTCATCTTAAAGCTGAAGTCGCCCAAAATGTAAAGCTCGTCGTCCGCAGCGACTTTGCTATTAATGCTCGCGACCATGGCGTCGTTCATCTGCGCAACATTCGACCAAGGCCTGTCGGCGAGACGCAGCATGTTCTCGTGTCCAAAGTGTGTATCGCTGGTAAACCAGATCACGGGGACCTCCTAACGCTGCGGGGCATCCATCCCTTAGGGCTTACCCTTCGTTCTTCCATCCAAACGGGTCAAACACCCAAAAAGCTAGATCGAGCACGCCGCCGGTCATCATGGCGCCGGCAAGAGCCATGCAAACGTGTAGAGAGCTGGCGCTTCGAAGCACGTCAAATGGCCCCAAAACAGCCAGCAGCGCGACCGCTGCACCGGCAAGGCACAGCGTGAGACACGGCCCCGCGTCCTTGACGCATTTCTTTGCGAGATGCTTGGTGTTGTCACTCATCGATTTCGAGCTCCTTAGAGGGTCGTTGTTCAGGTACGTGCCGTCGCGGCAGAGCAGGACGGCAGGTTAAGTGTCCCACGCCACGCGGACACAGCTGAAAGCCCTCGCTCAAATAACAGCGCGCCGCAGGATTCGTATCACCTGCGGCGCGCCGAAAATGGTCCGCTTTCCTCCATCCCCAACGGATCAGCTGAGTTGGTGCCGCCCGACGGAAAGGAAGAAGCCGGCGGCGTCACGAGCTGTGGCAATGTCGCTAGGCATAGGAAACAGACGCGCTCCAAACGCACTAAGCCCCAAGCCTACCCATTAAGAAATCGACTGCAGAAACGATTTTGATGCCGTCGATGTCGGTCGGATGGCTCCCCTGACGAACGACGACGATCTTCTCGTAACCGCCGGTAATCTTCTCGAGCGACCTGAGCTCAAATGGACGCAGCTCGCGCTTACGCGTCGCCTCCTCGTCAATCGACTCTGTGACCTGAATAAACTTACGATCCGAGCCGTCGCCTATCGCAACAAAGTCGATTTCGGCATCTCGAAGATGACCCGTGAAGACCTGGTATCCGTCATAGACAAGGCGATTGTAAACGGCATTTTCGAGAACACGTCCGCTGTCGCTGCCGCGATACCCATCCAAGAAGGCTCGAAGTCCCAGATCCTCAATGTAAAACTTGCCGCCGGTCTTCAAAATGTCCCGACCCTTAATATCAAATCGGCGCGCGTGCGAAAAGATATAGGTCTCCTCAAGGGCGGACACACAAGTGTCCACGACGCCGTGCGAGGATTTCGCCCCGTTCTCTGCCAGCGTTCCAACGATCTTATTAATTGATGTCGGGTTTGAAATGTTATCAGCCAAGTAGGAAGTGACGCGGTCGAGCACACTCCTGCTCGTCACCGACCGTCTACCCCGACGCGCCTCGCGAGCCAAAATGTCGCGCCCGACGATTGTTTGGTACGTGCTCCAGATATAGTCCTTCATTTCCTGCTCCGGCAGCTTTGAAGCAGCGAGAAACGGCAGGCCTCCAAACGTCAGATATCGGTCAAGAAGATCGTCGAGTGCAACAATATCCTCCCGACCAAAAACAGCGAGCCTATTCGTGACGTCAGTCGGACCAAGAAAGTCGACATATTCCGAAAAAGCGAGCGGGTGCATCCGAATCTCGACATACCTGCCCGAGATTAAGGTCGCGATCTCTGACGAGAGGAGAAAAGCATTCGAACCCGTAACATATATATCGCAGTCCCGGTCGACACGAAGTGCGTTAATCGCCTTCTCCCATCCGGCAACCTCCTGAAGCTCGTCGAAGAAGAGATAGCACCTCTTGCCCGCAGGCATTAGGCCGTCCACGTGGCGGTAAAGCTCTCGCCAATCACGCACGCCCTCCAGCTCAAATGACTCCATCTTAAAGGTCAAAAGACATTCGGATGGAACGCCGTTATCCTCCAGATGTTTGCGCATCATGTCCAGAAGCGTCGATTTGCCACAACGGCGCATACCCGTTACGACCTTGATGACATCCGTGTCACGGAAGGCGATTAACTTCTCGAGATATCGATTTCTGGGAACCATCCGTTTATCCATCGCTCGCCCCAATCTGCAAGTTTTTCTCACAGAATGACAAGAACTTGCGAATTTTGCAAGTTCTTGTCACGTAGCAACAAGAACCTGCAGAATTACATCAGAGCCATTATAAGTCGGGCTCAGTCAAAGCAGCGTCAAGGCGCAGAACAATGGTATGAGGCGAATCGTTCAAGAGTGCGTTGAACAATTTCATTCCCGCATTTTTGGAATGCCCATAAGATGCCCGTTTGACAGGAAGCGATCTGGGCCATCTTTGAGCAGAAACTCAAATGCTGGCGCGCCGCCTGCACTTATCGAGTTTCCCGCAACTGCTATAAATAGAAAGTTTATTTACATAGCGAGACACTCCTGGACGTTTGACTTTCATCCTGGTAGCCTGGATATCTAGAAGTTTCTGTTTGGAGAGGGTTAGCAGTGATTCCCGTTATTGACTTATTCGCGGGCCCGGGAGGCCTTGGGGAAGGCTTCTCATCACTTCGAGACGCTGAGAACAAGCCCGTGTTCCAAACAATCATGTCCATTGAACGTGACAAGCAGGCTCATCAGACCCTGAGGCTTCGTTCATATCTGCGCAAAATTGCAGAACCGGACGGAACATTGCCGAGAGTTTATCTCAGATACATGAAAAAGCATGACAATGAGACCTTCGACCAACTTATCCGCTACCGCCCAAAAGAATGGCAGGCTGCTTGCGAAGAAGCTTTATGCGACGAGCTCGTCGATGGAGACGACCGCTTGGTTAAACTCGGCGCCGAACGCGTGACAAGATGGTTTGAAGACCGTGATAGGGGTCCGCTAGTCCTTATTGGCGGACCTCCGTGCCAAGCATATTCGTTGGTGGGCAGATCGCGGCGCAAGCATGACATTACATTCGAAGAGGACCCGAAGCACACCCTCTACCGTTGCTACCTCTCGTTTATCAACGAGCTAAAGCCGGATGTCTTCGTTATGGAAAACGTCAAAGGACTTCTTTCTGCAAAGCACGAGGGCCATGGCGTTTTTAACCGCATATGCAAAGATATGGAAGAGGCGGGATACACTATCCATTCCCTCGTCACTGATGACCCCCATAATCCAAAAGATTACGTTGTCAAAGCCGAACAGTATGGAATCCCCCAGATGCGCCACAGGGTCATTCTCCTTGGTATTAAAAATGACACCGGAATCGAACCGAGCACGCTAACCAAAAAGCATGTTTGCACTCTTGGGTCAGCCCTTCGTGGGCTGCCTAAACTGCGAAGCGGATTCTCTGAACGCAACGAAAACTGGCGCGATATGAACTGGGCAGAGTACATAAACTCAGCGGCAAAAGAGTTGAAAGACAATGGCGAATGCAACGATCTTACAGACATCCTTGATAGGGTAATTTCACGCTACGCGCCAAAGTTAACCGCAAAGCACAAAGTTGATCCCGTCCACAATCGATATGAAGAATGGTATAGAGGAAGGCTCGGAAATAGCAAGGTCCTCACAAATCATGAGTCTCGCTCTCACTTGGCGAGCGATCTTGACCGTTATCTCTTTTGTGCGGCATATGCAGAAAAATACGGTACGCCCGCACGCCTTGAAGAATTCCCCGAGTCATTGCTTCCCAATCATAAGAACGTCCAGGCAGCAAAAACGACTGGTAACTATAAATTCAACGACCGTTTTCGTGTGCAAGTATGGGGAAGACCCTCTACGACCATCACCTCGCATATCGCCAAGGACGGACACTATTACATCCATCCGGATCCGTCGCAATGCAGGAGCCTTACCGTGAGAGAGGCCGCAAGACTTCAAACCTTCCCAGATGACTATCTGTTCGAAGGCAACAGAACGTCTCAGTACACTCAGGTGGGTAACGCGGTGCCGCCGCTACTTGCCCAGCAGATAGCGGCGGTAGTCGCAAAGGCACTTGGAAAAGAAGCCCACGGGTTTTACGAGAATCTTACAGACGATACTGACTGCTCTTAACACGGTAAGGACAGCCGACTCTGTGCAGCCGCTTCATCATGTTAATAAGTACAACGGACTGGCTCTCGGAGGGCACTTTGTTTGGCAAGGCACATGCATACTGCAAAATACCCCGTTCCTTCTCAGTTCCCTCGCCCTCTGCAAGGCACCAGTTAAGAACATTTTGCCAAAATCCGCTTCCCATCTCGCAAACCGCCGTCTGAGCTTCAATCCCATTCAGCGTTTTCTGGTTACGGGAGCCCTCTCGCTGAATGTCTTTCTCCTCATCGAGGTCAATAAGCTCGCCAAGCCACTCTTTGTCCCAATCAACCTTTTTTAACTTGATAGCCTCCCAGCATTTCTGTTGTTTTGCCCATTCAGAAATGTTTCGATAGCCCGTCGCGGGATGCATCAATACATCATGCGCAGCGTCAGATGCTTGCCCAAGCGCCCTCTCAAACGCTGGCGACAACGATTGTTGATTCCAAATGCCAAGAAAGTTAACGGCTTTTCCTAAAGCGGAAACTGCATTTGAAAGCACTCCCACCGCAAGGACTACATGCTGCGAGCGATAGCTGCCGGTTTCCCACCAATCACGCGCCTGCACAATCTTGCCTGTGCGATCGAATATAATTTTCTTGGCAATCAAATATTTGAAATAAGTCTCATTGAACTGACTCTCATCCTTATCCCAGGAGTCTTTAATTAGCCGAGCAAATTCAGAGAAGTTCTTCTGGGCACCGCGATTGACCAAGTAGGCCTTATTCGTCCAGACCATGAGATATTTTGCCAAATCCGTTTTCGTAAAAGTCTGCGTTTTAGGAAACTCAGCAACAAATTTACGCTTCTGCGCAGGCGTAAGATAAGCTTGCTTATCTCGATATGAGCCTCTTGCCCGCTCGTAGAACCATTTGGTTTGCGTGAAGCTATCTGCCCGCATGGGAGCAAGTATCCTTTGCGAGAACTCTTCGATCCTCACGTGATAAGGGTGGTTTGCAAAGAAGTCGGCTGAAGAAACCTTATTCTGGCTGTTTGCATATTCAGAGATCCTAGGCACCAGTTCGAGAGCCTCTTCCGGGCTGACAACACTAAGCTTCATTTGGACAAACACGCGGTCCAAACTTTTACCAGCCTTATATGCGGCATAAACCGATGCGGTTGTCTGGCCACCGTTAACTATCTGCAGGTTTTCTAGACGGTCAATTAAAAGCCCGTCTTCCCCGCTCTCCGTTGTAACGCTCTCTGCGGTCGCCGTGATACCGTTATTGAACGAGAAGAAAAGCTCGGGCTCATTCTCGAGAGTACGCTTTATACCCTTGTTGACATTGCTTCTCGCCTGAAGAAATACACGGACGTTTTGCTCAAGAAGTCGCGCTCCCCAACGATCGTAGATGCGCGCCAAATCGACACCCGGTATCGCAGCAAGGTAAACCTTGTTCTTGTCTTTCGGAGAGCTTGCGAGAAGGGCCCGAATCGGACCCGTCGGCAATTCGTTAAAGTCAATGAGCAGTCTCTCCCGCTCACGACCCGATTCAATAAGATTACCTATCCGTTCAAGATCCCAGACGTTGTAAACAACCTCTTTGCCAAGGACACTCCCCGTCTCTTTACCCGAAACCCTTTGGCTAAGTTTTTTGTTTGAAAGAAGATACAGATTAACTCGCTCGATTTCGTTCCAGCGAGCGTGAATTAAATCGGCGAGCCCAAACCCCGGATCCGTCGGCTCAAGAGATTCCCTAAATTGAGAATCCAATGCTTTGGTTACGAATTTCTCAAGCCGCCGAAAATCTGCCTCCATTTCAGAATTCGTTAATGTCAGCAAGCCAGTATCTTGGTTGAAGTCGAGGACAATGAGGCCAAGGACTTTTCTGCTTGACTCAAAAGGATCGCCACAGTAGCCATCAACCCTTATTCCAGTTCTCTGACAGAAGGCGGGGATGGCCTCATCGAATTCTCCCGCATCGCAAAGATAATCAGTGATGAGGTCAAAGAACGCATCGTTCTTATAGACTCCCTCTGAGTCCGCCTTATTCTTGACCTCTTGAAACAGTTCCTCCTGAAACGAAGTGGAATCTGTCATCTAATTCACCTCAATGCTTGGGTAATTGCGCTCTGATCAACTTCGTAATCAGAGCAGTAGCCAAGGTCGATTTTATATGTAACAGCCTTAACTCCAGGCGGACACGAACTGGAAACGATTCGCGGAAATCCATCCTTAACTTCATATGTTTCAGTTACGCCCTCGCTCCACAAGGTGTGGGAATAATCGTCTTCCGGAAAATACCCGGCATCCGACAGCTTCTCCTGAAAGTGCGCCAAATCCAATGGGCTGTCGAAGAGCATTTGAACATCGTTGACGACATCGGTAAGGCTGAATGCCGCTTTATCTTCATCCGTAGCGCTGTTCAACTCAACGACATATAAGAAGAGCCTTTCACTTTCGTTGGTGTTCAATTGCTCTTCTGACGATATTCCAATTTCCGAATTCGACGACCCTCGTTTGCTTTTCACCTCGACGAAAATCTGCCCGTAACCGAAATCGCGCTTAGAGCGTTCTGGCCCTGTCCAGCCACTCAAGGCATTCGACGGCTCGTAAATGGCAGCGGAAACCCGTTTAAGAAAAAGCAGCTCGCCGATAAGCCCTTTTTGTTGCTCGGCTGTGAGGGGACCACGCCCGGGCCTGAGAAACGAAGCCCATTTCTCGAGCCTCATGAAGGTCATCTTCCTCATCGCAACGGTGGGGGCTTTCTGCACCGAGTCGGCAATATCAAGACATAAGCGGAGAAATTGGGCTTTCATTTCCTGGTCTTGGAGCTCAAGCAGTATGGAGCGCTCCGATTCAATGTCTCGAATAGAGATGTTCTTAAACTTGGGAGGCTCCGGTGCCCCCGTCTCGCTGCTGTCATATTCGACAAGAAAAGCAGGGTGATTAGAGCGCCCCTTTGCCCAATAAATCCTTTTTGCATCGGGATTGACATCGGGTGCGACCATTCTCGTGTTGTAGTCGCCCCTTCCACGCGATCTAGGCAGCTCTTCCCACGGATTATCGCTAGTCGTCTTCATAATCATCATCGCTATCTTCGGGTTCCGGCATCATGTTCTCCAGTGCCACAGAATTAAAAACGTAAGTGACTGGTCGCGTTTGCTTATCGGTGTGCGGAAAACTGATGCTCCAGCCGAAAACGCATTCCTGAGCATCCCAGCTCTTCCACCAGGAAGGAGCTTCTTTTCCGGCCTCCTTCTTTTCTTTAATTTTGATTTCTCCAAATCGCATGCAAATCGGATGCAAAACCAGCAATGGCCGCCTCCTTATTTGACGATAATAGAGATCAGAACAGTTTTTCGCCTTGTCGCCGCTATGGTCTGCAGCATATCGTTCTTCCGCCATTTTCCTTTCTTCCGCACTTAAGCCAGCGGCCTCAACTCCACGACTGGATAAACGATGTTTCTCTCCGACAACAACGACATCATTGTTCGAAGCGCTACCGGGATATCTTTGCTCCATGCTGACCGTTCCATCAACAGGCAAATCGATTGGATCATTTGATCGAGAGCCATGTGCCAAGAGAACGTCCCATTCCTTCAGCTCGCCATCAAGCAGCCGTTCGTTGACGTAGCTTAGGATTGGAGCTTTTTGAGACTTTGGCGAAAGGCCATCTTCATTTTCATAGGCTTCTAGAAAAGCGGTAACAAACTTGACCGGAACCCCCTTATAAAGATATCTATAAGAGCCCCCGTCTTTGAAGTCCGCATACCCCTTTATTGCGCTAAGAAGGTCCCTGCATGCCGCCTCGTTATCGGCAACTATCTCCGCGTCCCTGTCAAATGCAATCGTTTCAACGAATCCCTCGTTTAAATCGATGGGGGCCTTTTCCTTTTGCCCGGCACCCATCTTATTTCTCGCGGTAACGGTCAGGGCATCAGGGCTCTGGCGTATTTTCAAAACGTAATTCTTTGGAGTGCGCTTAACTTGGCGCATGCTCCTTAGTTGATCGAACAGATTCTCCGTCGAATCGGCAACGTATTTGTACCAGCCCGCCGCCTCGTCGGTCATCCATACACGACAAAGATCCTCATACTGAGGCCTATATCCAAACCAACGAGCCATCTGCATCAGCGCATCATATGCTCTGGCGTTTCGCGAATAGTAAGAGACCGTTAACCCTTCAAGGGTTAAACCACGAGAAAGCCTATATCCGCCAACCGCGATAACTCGCTCGTTCCTGTTCTCATAGTCCAGAGCATCTCCTGAGTCTGTATTGATGCTCAGAACATGATAATCCGGGTCGTAGAGACGTGGCTGTATTTCGCTCCAGCCAAAACCGCAGCCTGCATATTCCAGCTCCCAAGTAGCTTTCAAATCCTTTAGGTGCGGAGAAGCCTCAAGCGCCTCCTCCGGGTTTAAGGCCCCATAGGATTTCGCCGCCGTATTCAGGTCGTTAAGGTAATCCTCAACTAGATTCCGCATGCAATTCTGCGGTTTCTTATAGGGAGATACATTGACCATCATCGTTGAATGGAAATTAGTGCCAAAACGAAGTGTCTTTATCGTCGTCGCCAATACAAAAGTACGAATTGCCGCCTTTAGACTAAGGGGAAGCATAAAGGGCTCAAAGCTACTTTTATGTTTTGCAGGAAGGACATCGTCCGCATCGTCAATGAAACGCAAGTGCTTGTGAGTAGGCTCGTCGTAATCTCCGAATACCTTTTTGGCACCGAAGTAGTCAGAGGACTCCTCAAGCGTATAAATAAAGTTGCTCGGGAAAAGGTCCTTGCCATACTCATCGCTGTCAACGCTAGGGTCGATCAAAACGTTAGCAAATGGCGTAGCAGTGTAGCCAACATAGCAGGCCTTATTGAATAGGTTAAGCAGGTTTCTTATCTGCCCATTGATTTTGGTCGGTTCATTCTCTCGCTTTTCGAGCTTGTATTTTCCGTTAATCGAAGCATTATCCGCTTCATCGTCAATGAGCAACAGAGGTTGATCCTGGCTATTGCTGGCATCCAGCCATTCAATTACCTGCTGGAGAGACTTACTATTCTTCTTAACAACAAACAAAAAAGGTTCGTTTGTTTGCGTCGGCTGGATGCACCTTAAAGCCTTAGCTCGTTCTGTACTAAAGTCTGCTTCTCTCGAGGTACAGGCAATTGGTCGTCGGGCTTGACTCCCCTTGCCAACGCCAACCGGTTCGACTGTGCTGTTCTCAATGTTAAAACCTGTAAAACCATCTTCAAGACGAGCTTGCGTCTGATTTCGCAGGACATTATGCACGCCGGCCATGACGATAATGATTCGATATCCCGCGTCGGCGGCGCGGGATATCAGCCCAATATAATTTGCAGTTTTTCCCGATTGAACGGATGCGACTACGAGGCCGCGTCTTGTAAAAGAGCCGCACTCTAAAGGATCGGCCATTAAGTCAAGGATGTTGCGACTGTCCCTATCTATCGACTTAACCGCGGCGGGCGCCCATTTCTTATCGCGCACCAAGTATCGCCTATAGCGATTCCAGTAGAACCATTCGATCGAGTCTTCTGCTTCACTCAACCAGGGATGGCTATCCTCATCCTTAAACTCAAAGCCAAGCTTTTTCTTAATCGTAAGCTCGCTACAATACTTCTCAACAAGCCTACGGACGATATCATCCTTGTCGCATTGTTTAGATACAGGGAAAATTCCGGCGAATGCAGTGTAGAACTGCGAATAGGTATCCGCAACATCCGCCTCTTCGGGAACGCCGTCATCGTTCTCTAGTTTATCTCTGGCGGAGTTGTCAATGTAATTGATGAACTGCTCTAGTGTGGCGTCCATTTAGCACTCCTCGATTCCCAAAATGGCAAGTACTTCATTCCAACGTGTGGCGAACAAGTCAACTGACCTCATAGTGGAGAGGATGTCATCCTCATCCTTCCCCATTTGTTTTAATGAGCCAAAGAAAGTGAGAACAGCATTACAAAAGTCATCGTCTTTCATCTCCTCAAAGCAAACTGACCCTTCGTTGTTCGACAGTTCGTAAAAAAGAGATTCCGTTGGGAATGACGATTCGACCAGCGAAAGAACAGTCTTGAAAGCAGCCCTCTGATCATCATCAAGAGATGAATTGAAGCTATCAAGAATTGGGTTTTTGCGATTAATGCAATAAAGGGTCTTGTCTCCAGTTTTTATCGCATTCCAAGCCGGATATACCTCAGGCCTCGTTAACCTAGCGCCGCGACGACGATAAACTCTTTTTGAAGGCGCACCAATATGAGCAATCAATTGTTTGATACTCGCCCTTACTTCTTCCGGAAGCTGAGCGGACACTTTCTTAACGTCAATTTTCCATGCTTCATCTTGGTTAACATCAATATCAATCTTCACGCGGCACAACTGGGTGAGAGCGGTTTTCTTGGCAATCCCAAACCAAGTTCCATGCAGTATCAAGCGCTTCGCGCGATAGAGAAAGACTCCCTGATTCTTTAAGTAACCGCCAGGAAGAGCAAACTTTTCATACTCTGCATCTGAAGCATAATTTGACCTATGCGGAAGAGTAAACGCCTGCATCGTAACGCCGGGACAAACATTTTCGACAGGCGATGGTTGCGTCGCCTGATTGCTAACATTAAATGGATCGATGGGGTCAAGCGTGCGATTATTCACATTGACCTTAATGCGCTTGAGCCCACGTTCTCCCGCTAAGTAACGATGAAATACAAGAGAGAGGTAATCTTGAGCCTCACTTATAATTCTGTCGTAATTGGCTTTTCCGGATCCATTTACCCCGGTTAGACGATCAAGTTTTTCCCATAGAACAAGCGTACCCGTCTCGTTCATCTCTCCAATAAACGGAATGGAGTCCGTTCTTTTCTGTTCCAAAACTGTCCATTTGTTTTCACTGGCAACAAGATCGAGATCCCACGTGAAGGCATTCACTTCACCGTTTTTCTTTGACACAACCGTCAGCCTTCTGCATTGTGAAAATGAAGCGGTTTTTAACCCGAGACCAAAACGCCCGAGATCGTTCAAATTCCGCTTGCACCTCGGATCAGTGCTACCGAGCCTCATGGCATGCATTAACTCATCTCTGCCAAGCCCCTCACCGTCATCAATGATTGCAATTCTGAAGTCATCAGAAGGAATAGCAAGGATTGAGATATTCCTTGCCCTCGCGGTAATAGAATTGTCAACAATATCAGCTAGTGCACTATTAAACGAATACCCAATATCTCTTAGGCTTTCAATTAAAATCCTCGGTTCGGGCTCAAGCTGCATCGATTCCATCCAAAGCCAATCTTACTAGCATCATAATCGATAAGTATAGCAGCGGCCATTAATCAATTATCACTTACCGGCACCCAAATCATGCGAACGGTAGCGCTACCGGCAATAACGTGACAGTCGCAGCACGATTATTCACGTTTCGGCGCTCATTTAAAACTGCCTTGCGGCATTCCTAACAGCCATCTTCAATGCGGCAGGCGTTTTGTACTTCACCATGTCCTCTGTTTCACATTACCCGTTCAGTACCATCAGCAAAGGCATCATCAGTCCGCGCCGCTTGGCGGTTTTAGAGTTCTCCTTTACGAATTCTTTCAGCCGCTGTATATCGAGCCCTCGCCCAAGCGCATCGTTATAGGCATCGATAATTAATGAGGGGTCCTCGCAATCGAGGCAAAGATCGACAAGCGTGCGCTCGGGCTTGGTTACCGGCAGGCCGTCGAGCCAAACGATATCCCGCTCGGCAATCTCGCGCTTTACAAAAGAAAGGGAATCGTTTCTCGTATTGATGCGCATGGGCGCGGTCATCCTGTAGGGGGGACAGATGGAAATCGCCCATTTGCTGCAGGTTCGCCGCAGTCGTACCGCTCACGGCGATGCCATCCCACTGGCGTTTTCTCTCCCACGCGCACAGGGAGGGATTGGTGAGCTTCCAAAGAGCGTTGAGCTCGTCGGTGTCTCGGCGCTGCGCGCCCGACATCCGGTAGGCACCGTGGCATATCCGCTCAAGACGCCCCACGCGGCATGAGTGCGCCAGCGCATCTCGAGAAATGTCCATGCGAGCCGCCTGAGCCGTGGTGAACACGCCCTCGCTCTCGGAAAGCTCGCTTATCGCCGTTATGTTGCTAAAGTACTTCATGTTGCATTTGTAGGATATTTTCATACTTTTGCAACGTGATTTGCATAACGCACAGGCGCAGTGCCTTGCTTAATCTGTTCCTGCCGCAGCGCTGTCGTTGAGAGGCCATCATTTTCCTCCCCTGGGACCATGCTGGCACCCCTAGCCGCTACGACCGCAGGCATGCCTATAATGAGACATGTTTCCTGATGAGAAAGGAATCCAGATATGGACGAAGCCAAGCTCGCCGATTTGAACCACATCCAGGACTTTTTCAACCGTGTCGATAGCGTGCGCAACAGTGCATCCCCGACCAAAAAGTTTCATATCGATCATCCAATAGGAATAGGCGTCAAGAACTTCATTGGATGGTGCAACGATTCCTGCGAGATCGGTTCCGAAAGCAGTAATAGCGCAGACGATGCCGAGACGTTGGGCGAAGCCATAGTCGCTCTGAATCAGCTTGACAACAGTGAGCTCGCTGCAATGGAAGCCGCTCTCAGGGAAGACGTATGGGGCGATTGGTGTGGAACCGAATGGAGACAAGCGAAGCAGGCAAAAAGACTCGGACCGACAATTAACATAATGAAAAATCACCCGGAAAACGCGGCCTTCTATCTTGTGCTCAGACACCGCACCGATAAGCAAAAGCATTACCGCTTTTATTTTGACGACGATACAATTGCAGAAGTCGATGCCTTCAAGCCCTTTACCGACAGCGCGCATGACAATTTAAATCAGCAATGGCATGTGCTCATCTCCGTGCTCGCATACCTCGATGTCGCTCACGCTTTAAGCAGTGATCAGCACGAATACCATTGCCTGTATCAACATTTTAAATCGCGGGACATGGGCGATTTAAGTGCATTGCATCTACAGTTATTGTGTTCCCCTAACCAGCCTGAAAACAGGCGCATCAAGCTACAGCTTGTTAAACCGAAGACGGCCCCAAAGCCCTGGACAATAACATATCGCTCGGAAGCGATGAATGGTTGGCTTAAGGAAGCACTGCGTAGGTTGGCAGACAAATAATCGCCCGTCAACCTACTCCAGCCCTTGCCCGCTGTACTTCCCTGTCTCTGAGTCGTAGTTCAGCACGACGACCTCACCGTGCTGAACTACGTTCCCGTCAATGTAGAAATGGCTGGCTCCGTCATACCAGATACCGCGGTAGCCTGCGATGCCCGAAGCCGCTTCGGTATTGATGTGCCCGGCGATAACATCCAGGTAGAACTTACGCCCCACGTAATCGGGCGGCATCATGGTAAACGACTCGGCAGACGTGCCCATCTTCCAATACTCCCCGGCATCCTCTTCAATACCGGCGTGCACAAAAACCTGGCCGAAGGGGCTCTCGTAAAAATAAGGGAGCTTGCGGACCCACGCGATGATGTCCGCATGCTCGGCCTTCATGCTCTCGACCGTAAAGGCGTACGCTTCCTCGAACTCCCTGAGCCTCAACAGATGCTTAACGTGCTTGAATGCCTCGGCATCTAAGAAGCTCTTAGCCGTTGCCAGATTGCTGTCGGCAAGTATCCATGCCTGCGTGAAATTGGGATCGTTCACCTCGTCAATGTACTCAAGGAACATCCCCTCATGGTTGCCACGCAGTGCCACGACGCGATCGCCGTAACGTTTTTGCAGGTCCATGATGAGCTCAAAGACGCCAAGCGAATCGGGGCCTCGATCGCAGTAATCGCCAAGTAAGACCAGCTTGAAGTCCTGGGCATCGAGGTCGATGGTGGATAGCGATGCCTTAAAGGCGTCCAAACACCCGTGAATGTCACTCATAGCGTAGATATGCACCTATGACCCCCTGTTTGCGTCGGGACCCCGCTCGTTTGCGCCATACGGCACGGCGACCCCTCTGATTTCGCGGGCGGCAGGCAACTTTGCCCCGTCACGCCCTTAACGTTGGTAATAAGTATATCTCGCCGTGCGGACACAAATTTACCCTTACGCCCCGGGCGCCCGGCCCGCACTTGCCTCAAAGACTGCCTGTGCCCACACCACCCAAAAACTCATCCAGCATTAATCTTGGCTCAAGAATCGCTTAATCTATAACCTGCACTATAGAGTTCGACCAAGGGCGGGGCGGCGCCGCGCGACGCAGGCCGCCGAACGCAACGCTCGCGCCCGAGCAGATCGCCTGGCGTCGCGCCCATCGAACGAAAGGACAGGTCATGGACGACCTCGAAAAAGTTGAAACCATCCGCACCAAGTGCAACGTGAGCTACACCGACGCCAAGGCGGCGCTCGACGCCGCCGACGGCAACGTTCTGGATGCCATCATTTGGCTCGAGTCGCAGGGCAAGACCCAGACCACGTCGGCGCATGCCGCCACCGAGTCCGCGCCAGTCGATGAGCCCTCTGCCGAGATGGTCGCCGCGCAGGCAGCCTACGAAAAGTCGAGCGAAAAGACCGACTTCTCCAAGAAGATGGACAGCGCGTGGGAGTACCTCAAAAAGCTCTTCCGCCTGAGTCTGGACACCAAGTTTATCGCCACGCGCCGCGATGCGATCATCCTCAACATCCCCATCCTGATTCCCATCGTCGCGCTGTTTGCCTGGGGCGCCACGATATGGCTGATGCTGATTGGCCTGTTCTTTGGCATGCGCTACCGCATCGACAGCGACGGCGACGTGCCCGGCAGCATCAACAACCTTATGGATAGCGCTGCTAACGCTGCGGACGACATCAAGCAAAATCTCAACGACGACAAGTAATCGCAGACGGGGGCACGCATGGCACGGATCCTGATCGTAGAGGACGAGGAGAAAATCGCCCGCTTTGTGACGCTCGAGCTGGAGCACGAAGGCTACCAGGTGGAACACGCCGCCGATGGCCGCACTGCCGTGGACCTGGCGCTGGAGCGCGACTACGATCTGATTCTGCTCGACGTACTGTTGCCGCAGCTCAACGGCATGGAGGTCTTGCGACGTGTCCGCAAGCACAAGGATGTGCCGGTGATTATGGTCACCGCGCGCGATGCCGTGATGGACAAGGTGGCTGGGCTCGATGCCGGCGCCGACGATTACCTGACCAAGCCGTTTGCGATTGAGGAGCTGTTCGCACGGATCCGCGTGGCACTGAAGCGCTCGGAAGCCGTGCGAGCGGCTTCGGGCGTTGGCGGCGCCAGCGCCGGGGCTGGCGTAGCGAGCGGCACGGCCGCCGGTATCGCCACAATGTCCCCGGCAACCGACACGGCCCAGACCGCTGCCGCGCCCTCCCCCGCCGCGCTCACCGTGGGTTCGGTCGCGCTCGATCCCGACCGCCGCGAAGTCACGGTCGGCGGCTCGCCCATCGCGCTCACGGCCCGCGAGTTCGACGTCCTCGCCCTGCTTATGACGCATGCCGAAACCGTGCTCACGCGCGAGCGCATCGCGCACGAGGCGCTGGGCTACGAATACGTGGGCGACACCAACAACGTCGACGTGCACATCGCGCACCTGCGCGCCAAGATCGAGGACGCCGGCGGCGCCCGCATCATCCAGACCGTGCGCGGGGTGGGCTATGTCTGCCGTGCGTAACGCCGAGGTCAAGCGCGTCACCTCCATCGCCCGCGCCATCAACTGGAGCTATATGTGGCGCCGCTTGATGAGCCACATCTGGCTCGACCTGTTACTGTTGGTTATTGCGGCGGCGATCCTCGTCTATGGATACAACCAGACGCTGCCCGATGGCGCGTTTACCGCGGGATGGATCCCCGGCGCCGCCGTTCGCAGCATGTCGCTGACGCCCGCGCGCGGCTGGGACCTGACAACGCTCACCTATACCGTCGAGCTTGCGCGTACCACCAAGACTTTCCCCCTCGCGCAGGACCTCGTCACGCTATGGCCTCTCTACCTTGTCGTTGTGGGTTGGCAGGTCATCAGCGTGCTCAACATGCTCGGCGGCGCCCGCCGCGTGCGCCGCACCATGGCGCCGCTCAACGATCTGGCCCTGCGCGTGGACGAACTCGGCCGCATGCAGCTCTCCGGCGGCAAGATGGAAACGCTGGAGCAGGCCATCGAGCGCGCAAGCGTCGACTCGCCGAGCGTCACCACCGGCGACGCCGACCTGGCAAGCATCGAGGTCGCGCTCAACCGCCTGCTGCGCCAGATGCAAGAGGCCAAGCTGCAGCAGATGCGCTTTGTCAACGACGCGAGCCACGAGCTGCGCACGCCCATCGCGGTGATTCAGGGCTACGTGAACATGCTCGACCGCTGGGGCAAAGACGACCCGGACGTGCTGGCAGAATCCATCGCGTCCCTCAAGGCCGAAAGCGAGCACATGCAAGAGCTCGTGGAACAGCTGCTGTTTTTGGCACGCGGCGATGCCGGGCGCACGGTCCTGCGGCGTGCGCATACCAACCTGGCCGCACTGGTCGGCGAGGTATGCGAGGAATCGCAGATGATCGATACCGAGCACACGTATCGGCTGGCGTACGACACCACGCTTGCCAACGACCCGCGCTGCGACGCATCTGTCGACGTGGCGCTCGTGAAGCAGGCTCTGCGCGTGATCGTGCAGAACGCCGCCAAGTATTCGAACGCGGGCACGTCCATCAGATTTGGCGTAGTGCCGGATGCGGGCGCGGGCACGATCGACATAAGTGTTGAGGACGAGGGTATCGGCATGAACCAGGAATCCGCAGCTCACGCTTTTGAACGGTTCTACCGCGCCGACAACGCACGCGATGCCGGCGCGCAGGGCTCGGGTCTGGGGCTCGCCATTGCCAAGTGGATCGTCGACAGCCATGGCGGTGTCATCGGCGTGACCTCAGTCGAGGGCGTCGGCAGCCGCTTTACGATTCGCCTGCCGCGGTAGGGGCGTCTCTCACGAATCGAAGGTGAATGCTTTTCCGCGAAGTGAACGACCTATTTTGGACCCCCGAAGCATCCGCACTTTTTGGCGCCAAAACCGCAGGAAATACCTGACAAAACCGCAGGAAAGAGCGACGTAAAAGTGTCGATGCTTCAGGGGCTCGATTTCACTCGTTCACTTCGCGGAAAAGCATTCACCTTCGATTTACGGCAGCCCGTCAGTCACCCTCTCGGCATTAAAAATGGGGTAAGGCCACGTGGCCTTACCCCATTTTTCGTTAGCTATGGCAGCTTGTGCGCTACTCGCGGCACAGGTGCACGGCGAAGCCGGCGAACTCGCGCTTAAAGTACACGAGCTTAGTGCCGCCGTCGGGCAGCAGCACGCGCGACTCCTCGTTGACCTCGAGCCCGCGCTCGGCAAACCACTTCTCGGCCGCATCGATGTCGTTGACGGCAAAGCCGATGTGGCCCTTGGTGCCACGACCGTTCTGCTTCATGATCTCGACCAGCGAATCGTTAAAGTACGAAACGGGGGTCTCGATAACGGGCAGGCCCATCATCGTCGAGAACAGCTCCGCGATCTCCAAGGCGTCTGCCGGATCGGCAGCGTTAATGCCCACATGGGCAACGCGCATACCAAAGAGCTCGACCGGGTTGGCGTTCTGCTCACTCATGCAGTCAGCGCCTACTGAGCCATAACGTCGAGAACGGCCTTCTCGGCAGCAACGCGGTTCATGCCGGTCATGAAGGGCACGCCGCTCACGTACGGGCAGGTGAGGCCCTCAGGGGCAACGGTGGTGGCGATCAGCAGGTCGGCGCCCTCGTCGCAAGCGTCCTTGGCCTCGGAGATGGCGCACTGCACGATCTCATACTTGCCGGCATAACCGTTGGCGTCGAGCATGGTGGCGACTTTCTGGGCAACGAGCGTGGAAGTAGCAGCGCCAGCACCGCAAGCCAAAACGATTTTCTTCATAGGTAATGTCTCCCTTCATGGTTTACTTTAGGTAAGTGTACCGCAGCGAGCGATGGCACTCGGCCTCGATGAGCTTTTATGCCAGTTTGCTTGCGCGCTGCGTATAATACATCCAGTACGTGTTGTCATACCGCTCGCTTTATGAGCGACTAAGGACCCTAATATGCCCGATTCCCGCACACTCTGGACCGCCGTCGTTATCATCTGTATCGCCGTGTCGGTGTTCTTTAGCATCAAAAAACGCACCACGTTTAAGCGCCTGCAGCAGCTTATGGCTGCCAAGCAGTGGGACGAGTTCGATCGTTTGCTCGACGGCAAACTCACCAGCATGCTGTACCCGCGCTACAACCGCGACTACCTGCGTCTGAACTCCTATCTGCTGCGCGAGGACCACGAGCGCGCCAGCGAGATGTTCGACCTGCTGCTGGGACTCAACCTCCCCAAGATGCAGCGCGTCGACCTGGTCATTAAGGCCTTTAACTACTATGTTGGCCAGGAGGACCGCAAAAAGTCCAAAGAGCTGTTGCGCGAGATCAAGGGCTTTGAGGGCGGTCAAGCCGAGGCGGTTGCACACGAGTGTCAGCTGATGTACGACACGATGATCCTCAAGCGCCACAACGACATTCCCGAGTTGGAGCGCATGCTCGAGGATGTCGGCGACGACCCGGTCAAGCGCTGCCGCCTGGAGTACCTGCTGGCCCTGCAGTACAAGAACAAGGGCGACGAAGCCAAGTTCCAGGAGTTCCTGGAGAAGTCGGGGCAGCACTCGATGGCCGTCAACGCGTAACGGACGGCTTGTGCTAGACTTCTAGTCTCACGGGGGCGTGGCGGAATTGGCATACGCAGGAGACTTAAAATCTCTCGCCGCAAGGATTGTGGGTTCGAGTCCCACCGCCCCTACCATTTGGCTTTTACGGGCCCGTGCCCCATGGGGATGCGGGCTTGTTTCTTTTGGACGCCGGTGGGGCTCGAACCCGCGAGGGGGCGAGCGTCAAGCGGACGCGCAGCGTCCGTAGCGAGCCGGCGAGGGCGCCGACAGGCGGCCGAAGCCGGTGCGCATTTGCGCAGCAAATGCGCAGACGTCCCACCGCCCCTACCACGTATTGTCTACGAGCCCGTGTCCCCAAGGGATGCGGGCTCGTTTCTTTTAGGTGCCGTCAACTGCAGAGCAGCTCATTTGGGACAGAGCTTTTTTGACTACTTTTAAAGGGTGCTCAGGCTCGGGGTCCAGGCGATGGTGGGGGTCGCGCCGTCGAGAACCTCGTTGATGGTGGCGGCCATGCCGGCGAGGAGGCTGTTCTCACTTACGGTGAGCGTCTTGTAGCCGCCGGCTCGCATGAGCTCGCGAATCACCACGGCGCCGGCCAGAATCACGCCCGCGCGTTTGGGCTGTACACCCGGTAGCGCGGCGATACCCTCCACATCCAGCGCGGACATACGCTCGATGGCAGCCGAAACCTGCTCCATCGAAAGCTCGCGCAGGTGCACAAAGCTCGAATCATACGGCTCCAGCTCGTGAACGAGTGCCACGAGCGTGGTGACGGTGCCGCCCACCGCAACGAGGCGTTCGGCGCGCTCAAAGTCGCTGGGCAGGCCTTCAAAATAGGCGGCAAACTGCTCGCCTGCCCACGCGGCAGCGGCAGCAAGCTCGCCATCCGCGGGCGGCAACGCGGAGAAAAAGCGCTCCGTCACGCGACGGCAACCGATGTCCAGCGAGCGCGTTCCCTCCAGCGCAAAGACACCGCGCTCCGGAGCGTATACGCCCGTCGCGAGTTCCGTGGACCCGCCGCCCGAATCCGCGACGATGATGCGCTCGCCGGCAAAGTCGTGCGCCACGCCAAAAAACGTCAGGCGCGCCTCGACCTCGCCCGGAATCACCTGTGGTTCGAGCCCCAACTCGCGCAGGCCGTCCAGCAGCAACGCGGCATTGGACGCATCGCGCGCGGCACTCGTGCACGTGGTGCAGACGCACACGGCCCCAAAGGCGCGCGCCTCGTCCACAAACGTACGGCACGCAGCGAGCACACGCTCAACGGCCGCCTCGCAAAAGCGGCCCGTCGCGTCCACGCCCTCGCCCAGGTCGGTAATCTCGGTATGCTTGGACGATTCCACGATCGCCCCGGCCTCGACCTGCGCCAGCACCAGTCGCGACGACACCGTTCCCAGGTCGATCGCGGCTACCTTATAGCGTTTGCAATTTGTCATTGCGGGCTCCCCTCCGGGCGCTATTTGCCGTTGGACACGACCGTCTGGCCCTCGACGCCGTTAAACCCAAACAGCATGTCGAGCGCCTGGATGTACCACGGCGCGTCCTTGCCGACTTCTTCGATTTCCTTGGCCACTTCGCTGGCCTTCTTGGCGTTTGAGGACTTTTTGCTCGACGACGAGTCCGAATCGTCGTCCAAGCCCAGCACGTCAATCTTCTTCTCGCCGGGCATCACCAGGCCCAGGTCCTCGGACGCCGCGTCCTTGATACCCTCCTCCGAGAGCAGCTTGTCGACGCTTTTTTGCAGCTCATCATTGTATTGCTGGCGAATCTCGACCTGCTTGGCCAAGATATCGCTCGAACGCTTTGCCACGTACAGGTCGCGCACGGGGAAATACAGGCTCACGAGCACCAGCGCCACCACGACACCGATAAACAGCGGACGCAGAGAGCCATGCGTAAAGTCATAGATCGCCTTGACCACCGCGTTGTCGTTGGCGTAGCGCATAAAGTCCGAGCCCGAAAAACGGTTCGAGGGCCTGCTCGATTTGTCGTGTGCCTGAGTCGAGGGACGCGACGTATGCGACGAACGTGCCGGGCGCACCGGTCCATCTGTCGAAGTATTCACTTGAGCATTGGGGCGCGAGGTACTTGTCGGGCGCTGCACGGGGCGGTCGACGCCGGCGTAGGCGGGCCCACCGAGCTGCACCGTGCGTGCACGGCGAGGCGACGGCTCGCGTGAACCGGCGGAATAGTACCTGTTGTCGTAAATCTGATCCATGTGCGCCTTGTGCGGTTGAGGTTTGTTTGCGCTAAGTCCTTTAGTTATAGCACGAGCGCCCGCACCGCCTTCGCCAGCCTTTGCTCGACATAAAAAAGGCGCTGAGCCATATGGCCCAGCGCCCACAGCGCTTTGCGGCGTCCAGCCAAGGCGGGGCGGAACCGAGTCAGCCTCCTCCTCGCCAAATTCGCCCGTTTAGCGAATGTTGTAGAACGCGGCCTTGCCGGCGTAGCGCGCGCTGCCCTCGAGCTCGTCCTCGATGCGAATGAGCTGGTTGTACTTGGCGATACGGTCGCTGCGGCACGGGGCGCCCGACTTGATCTGGCCGGCATTGACGCCCACGACCAGGTCGGCGATCGTGGAATCCTCGGTCTCGCCGGAGCGGTGACTCACGATGCAGGCGTAACCGGCCTCCTTGGCGGTCTCGATGGCCTCGAGCGACTCGGTGAGCGTGCCGATCTGATTGACCTTGACCAGGATCGCGTTGGCGGCACCCAGCTCGATGCCCTTCTTGAGGCGCTCGGTGTTGGTGACGAACAGGTCGTCGCCCACCAGCTGCACCTTGTTGCCAATGCGGCGGGTAAGCTCAACCCAACCGTCCCAGTCCTCCTCGGCCATGCCGTCCTCGATGGAGATGATGGGATAGGTGTCGACGAGCTTCTCCCAGTAATCAACCATCTGGGCACTCGTGTACTCCACGCCCTCGCCCTTGAGCTCGTACATGCCGGTCTCGGCGTTGTAGAACTCGGTCGAGGCCGGATCCATGGCGTACATGAAGTCGACGCCGGGCTTAAAGCCAGCCTTCTCGACGGCCTTGGTAATGTACTCGAACGGCTCGGCATTGGTCTTGAGGTTGGGCGCAAAGCCGCCCTCGTCGCCCACGCCGCCGCCCAGGCCCGCCTCGTGCAGCACGCCCTTAAGGGTGTGGTAGACCTCGGCGCACCAACGCAGGCCCTCGGCAAAGCTCGGGGCGCCCACCGGCATGATCATGAACTCCTGGAAGTCAACGTTATTGTCGGCATGGACGCCACCGTTGAGGATATTCATCATAGGCGTGGGCAGCAGGTGGGCGTTGACGCCGCCCAGGTACTGGTACAGCGACAGGCCCGCCGACTCGGCAGCGGCGCGGGCGACGGCCAGCGACACGCCCAGGATGGCGTTGGCACCGAGCTTGGTCTTGTTGGGGGTACCGTCCGCGGCAATCAGCGCGGCATCGACGGCGCGCTGGTCGAAGGCGTCGAGGCCCACGACGGCGTTAGCGCACTCGTTATTGACGTGCTCGACGGCCCGAGAGACGCCCTTGCCCAGATAGCGGCCCTTGTCGCCATCACGCAGCTCGCAGGCCTCAAAGGCGCCGGTCGAAGCGCCCGAAGGCACCATCGCGCGGCCGAAGCTGCCGTCCTCGAGCACGACCTCGACCTCGACGGTGGGGTTGCCGCGGCTGTCGAGTACCTCGCGACCGTAGACATCCAAAATATCGCTCATGTTGTCTCCCTCTCACTTGGAAACGGGTTGAATGCTTGGCGACACGGCTTGCACGCTACAGCGGCGCGCAGGTTCATAAGTTAGCCTTATCGCACTTTTTGCATTATGCCCTAAGTTAGCCAAGGGATACAATCTTTTTAAAAAATAATAGGGGCGATGGGACAAGTCCGTCCCGTCGCCCCCGCAGTCTTACTCCTCTGCCTTTGCGGCATCCCAGAGGTCATTGAGGCCGTGGGTCGAAAGCTCGGCCAGATCCACGTGGGCGTCGGCCGCCATCTGCTCCATCGCGGCCCAGCGGCGGCGGAACTTTGCCGTGCTGGCACGCAGGGCGCTCTCGGCGTCGATTCCCTCCTTGCGCGCAACGTTGACCAGAGCAAAGAGCAGGTCGCCAAACTCCATCTCGCGCTCGGGCGAGCCGGAAGCCTCGGCCTCAAACTCGGCACGCTCCTCGGCGACCTCGTCCCACACGTCCTGGACCGTCTCCCACTCAAAGCCCACGGCAGCCGCCTTGCGCGACACCTTCTGAGCCTGCATCAGCGCCGGCAGGTGCGTGGGCACGCCGTCGAGCAGACCCTCGGGCGCGGCCTCGCCTGCCGCCACGGCCTGGTCTTTGGCGGCCTTCTCGGCAAGCTTGACCTCGTCCCAGATCTTGAGAACCTCGTCGGAGCTCTCGGCGTCCGCATCGCCAAACACGTGTGGGTGGCGGCGGATGAGCTTGGCGTCGATATCGCGTGCCACATCGGCCAGCGAAAACTCACCGGCGTCCGCCGCAATCTGCGCATGCAGTACGACCTGCATGAGCACGTCGCCGAGTTCCTCGCGCAGATGCGCCACGTCGTCGGCCTCGATGCAGTCGAGCGCCTCGTAGGCCTCCTCGATCATGTTCTTGCCAATGCTCTGATGCGTCTGTTCGCGGTCCCACGGGCAGCCATCGGGCTGACGCAGGCGCCAGATGGTCTGCACCAGATGCTGCAGCTCGGCCGACGCGTCGACCAGCGTGGACAGATCGCGCGAGCCCTCGGCATTTTGCTGAGCCAGCTGCTCGGGCATGGTTACTCCTCCTCCAGGATCACGTGGCGGAACGCACCGTCCTCGTAGATACCGTAGCTGTGCGTGCCGTCTTTGGGAATGCTCACGCTGCCGGGATTGAAGAGCCACAGGCCCGGGTGCGTCTCGCTCGCTTCGTTGACCTTGATGTGCGTATGGCCGTAGACGAGCGCGGAGCCCTTGGGCAGCGCGGGCGCGTGGTCGACGCTGTTGTGCATGCCGGCGCCAAAGACGTGGCCGTGCGTCAGGAACAGCTCGCGGCCGGCCTCATCGAACAGCGTGGCGTAGTCGGCCATGACGGGGAAGTCGAGCACCATCTGGTCGACCTCGGCGTCGCAGTTGCCGCGCACCGCGATGATGCGGTCGGCCGGGGCGTTGAGCAGCGGAATCACGCGCTTGGGGGCGTAATCGCGCGGCAGGTCGTTGCGCGGACCGTGATAGAGCAGGTCGCCCAGCAGGACGATGCGGTCGGGCTGCTCGGACTCGATGGCGGCGCAGAGGCGCTCGGTCCAATATGCCGAGCCGTGGATGTCGGAGGCGATGAGGTATTTCATGGGAGGGTCCTTTCGGATGGGGTTGATGTGGCCAGGCGCGAGATGTGGCCGGGCGCGCTATTCAAATCGCAGTGCCGAGGCTTGTGCCGCCTGCATCACGCGCTGGAGTGGCACGCCATGTTCGCGGGCAAGACGGGCGCAATCCTCGTACTCGGGAGCCGCGCGCTCGCTGCCGTCTGGCAGGGTCGCCACCTTAACGGACACCTCGCCCCAAGGCGTCGCTACCTGCTCAAAACGACGCGGCAGGCAAACGCGTTCCGTCACCTGGCGACGAACGGCGTTGGTCGTGGTTTCCAAAAAGATAATCGTCTGCAGGCGTTCGATATCCTCATGCGAGCAGATTACCTGCAGCTGCCAGCCGGGGCGACCTTTTTTGCAGTAGAGAGGCAGCCAGTGCACCTCGCGGGCGCCTGCCTCGCGCAGGCGATCGGCGGCATAGGCGAGTACCTCGGGCGACGCATCATCGATGTCGCACTCCAGCTTGACGATGGTTTCGGGCGCATCGGTCTCGCGGGACAGCGGAGATGTACTTCCACGTTGCATACGGTCCGGATCCTTTCCGCACGGGCTCGTTTTATTCACCCAAACGCTAGCACATCGAACGTGGCACAGGCGTGACTTTCGTCCGTCGTCGCCCTTGCCCCTATCCAAACATGTACGTCAGCCTCCAAACATGTCATTTTTTGTCGGTTTTGGAGGCTGACGTACACGTTTTGGAGCGGGCCGCACACGATCAAAATTGCGCCCGCATTCCGTCCACCACAAAGTTCGCCGCACTCAACAATTTTGAACTTTCTACGCAGTTCATCGGCCAAAAAATAACCCTCGGCATACTTATCCGCTGCACGATGTTACTCTAGTTGCATTTGGCTAACTAAGCGGCTGCCGAGAACCCCGCCCGGCACCGTCATGGCATCGGAGGTTTCATGTTCGAGAAGCGACTCTTCTCCCTGGTTCCGCAGGCAACGCCCTACATTGTGGCGAGCGTCCTGTTTAAATGGATCGCGCTCATGGCAAACATCACGGTGATGTGGGTGCTTGCGCGCATCTTGGGCGGTATCGTCACGGACGGCCTTTCCGCCGCGCTCGCCGTCGACGCGCTCGCACAAGCCGCCTTGCCGCTCGCCGTCGCCATCATCGTGCGCGCCGCCGCCATCTACCTGGCTCAGCGCACCGGCGACAAGGCCGCCTTCGAGGCCGTCCGCCGCGCGCGCTCGCTCGTCTACGACAAGCTCACCGCACTCGGCCCCTCCTACACCGAAACCGCCCCCACCGCCGAGGCCGTCCAGACCAGCGTCGAGGGCGCCACGCAGCTCCAGGTGTACTTTGGCGGCTACCTGCCGCAGCTCTTCTTTGCCGGGCTGGCGCCTGCCACGCTGTTCGTCCTGCTCATGGGCCAAGCGGGACTTCCCGCCGCGCTGCTGCTCGCGTGCGTTCCGGTCATCCCTATCTCCATTATGATGGTCATGCGCAACGCCAAAAAGATCGGTGCCGAGTACTGGGGTAGCTATGTCGATCTGGGCGGCATGTTCCTGGAGGCCGTGCAGGGTCTCACCACCCTTAAGGTGTATCAGGCCGACCGCGACTGGCACAAGCGCATCAACGCCGAGTCCGAGCGTTTCCGCACAGCGACCATGCGCCTGCTGGTGATGCAGCTGCGCTCCATTTGCGTTATGGACCTGGTCGTCTATATGGGCGCCGCGCTCGGCATTATCGTAGCCACGCTGCAGCTCGCCACGGGCAAAATTGGCTTTGAGGCGGCCTTTCTCATCGTCTTTCTGTCGCAGGAGTTCTTTTTGCCCATGCGCCGCCTGGGATCGCTGTTCCACACGGCCATGAACGGCATGGCCGCCTCGCGCCGCATGTTTGGCATTTTGGATACGCCCGAGCCCGAGCGCGGCGATGTTGAGCTTGATGGTCGCGGCGATATCGAGCTCGCAGGCGTGAGCTATGCCTACGGCGACCGCACCGTGCTGGACAGCGCCAGCGCGACCATTGCGCACGGCTCGCTCGTGGCACTCGTGGGCGAAAGCGGCGGCGGCAAGTCCACGCTCGCGGGGATTATCGCGGGCCGCAAGGACGCCTACCGCGGCAGCGTGCGCATTGGCGGCGTCGAACTGCGCGATGTCACGGCCGCCTCACTCATGCGCGCCGTCACGCTGGTGCCCACCAACGGCTACCTGTTTGCCGGCACCCTGCGCGACAACCTGCTGCTCGCCCAGCCCAACGCCACCGACACCGAGCTTTTGCGCGCGCTCGACCGCACGCGCGTGGCGGCCTTTGTGCGGGCCAACGGCGGGCTCGACATGGTGATTAACGAGGGTGGCACCAACCTTTCGGGCGGCCAGCGCCAGCGCGTGTGCATGGCCCGCGCCCTGCTGCACGACTCGCCGATCTATGTGTTTGACGAGGCTACGAGCAACGTCGATGCCGCAAGCGAGGCCGCGATCGGCGAGGTCATCGCGTCGCTTGCCGGCGGGCACACTGTAATTGTGGTGGCACACCGCCTGTCGACGATCGTGGACGCCGATCAGATCCTGGTGCTGGAACGCGGCCGCATTGCCGAGCACGGGACTCACGGCGAGCTCTTGGCCGCCGCGGGCGCCTATGCGCGCATGTGGAACAGCCAGGAGCAGCTCTCGGCATATGCGTATGCAGAGGGTGATGCTGAGGATGCCGGCGCGGTTGAGGCTGTTGACGGCAGCGCCGCCTGTGCCGATGGCCTCAACGGTACTAGTTCGTCTTCCGCTGCCGCGGCGCCTGACTCCGGCCGCGCCCGTCGCTCGGCGCCGTCCATCATGTGGCGCATGATGGGGCTCGTCCGACCGCTTGCCGGCTGGCTTGTGCTAGCCGTCGCGCTGGGCAGCATCGGCATGCTCACCGCCGCGTTCGTGCCGGCCTTTGGCGCCCTTGGCCTTATGGCCGCGCTGGGCCGCAACGCCTTGGGGCTTGGTCTTATCGCAGCATGCGCGGCCTGCGCCGCCTGCGGCATCGCGCGCGGGCCGCTCCACTACGGCGAGCAGCTCTGCAACCATTACATCGCATTCCGTCTGCTCGCACACATTCGCGACCTGGTGTTTGGCGCCCTGCGCCAGCTCGCCCCCGCCAAGCTCGAGGGCCGCGGCAAGGGCGAGCTCGTGAGCCTGGTCACCTCGGATATCGAGCTGCTCGAGGTCTTCTACGCGCACACCATCTCGCCCATTGCCATAGCTCTGGTCTGCACCGTTGTGTTTGAGGGCTTTTTGCTGGCTGTGAGCCCCGAGCTCGCGGGCATCGCGCTCGTGGCCTACGCGGTCCTGGGCGTGCTACTGCCCCTGACCTCGGCCAAGGCATGCGGCACCACCGGCCGCCAGAGCCGCGAGGGCGCCGGTAAGCTGGGCGCCTTTGTACTCGACAGTCTGCGCGGCGCGGGCGAGACCATCCAGTTTGCCGGTGGCACCGATCGCAGCCGTGCCCTGGGCAAGCTGACCGAGCAAGTCGGCGCCGTGGACGCGCGCCTCAAGCGCCGCCAGGCGGTCAGCGAGGCCGTAGCCGATGCGCTTATTCTTGTGGCTAATCTGGTGATGCTCGGGCGTGCGCTGCAGCTGGTGGCTGCGGGAACGATTGACTTTGCCGCAGCGTTTGTCTCCGTCTTTACCTTTGTGTCGTCGTTTGGCTCGGTGATGGCCGTGAGCCGCCTGGGCGCCTCACTGCAGGAGACGCTCGCCTCGGGCGCACGCGTGCTCGATTTGCTCGACGAGCAGCCCCAGTGCGCCGAGGTCGCCGATGGACAGAACGTTGAGTTTGCCGGCGCCGCAGCCGAGCATGTGAGCTTTAGCTATGTGGGCGGCGTGGACGCGGGCGGTGCGGGCGCCACAGAGCAGGTCGCGAACGACACCGCTGCGAGTCTCATCCTCGACGACGTGACCTGCACCTTTGCGCCCGGTACCATGACCTGCATCATGGGGCGCTCGGGTTCGGGCAAGTCGACGCTGCTTAAGCTGCTCATGCGCTTTTGGGACCCCGCAGCCGGCACCATCACGGTGAGCGGCGTCGATGCCCGCCACATCAACACGGCGAGCCTGCGCAGCCACGAGGCCTATATGACCCAGGACACGCATCTGTTCTGCGGCACCGTACGCGAGAACCTGCTGGTCGCGCACGCCGACGCCACCGATGCCGAGCTGCTCGACGTTTGCCGCTCCGCCTCACTCACCACGCTCATCGACCGTCTGCCGCAGGGACTCGACACGCCCGTTGCCGAGCTGGGCGACTCGCTTTCGGGCGGCGAGCGCCAGCGCATCGGCCTTGCGCGCATCTTCCTCAACGACGCACCCTTCATCTTGCTCGACGAACCCACCAGCGCGCTCGATGCTCTCAACGAGGCGTCCGTGATGCAGGCAATCGACGAGCTCAAGCGCCGCGGCAAGACCATTGTGCTCGTGAGCCACCGTGCCAGCACCTGCGCGTTTGCCGATTTCTCGCTTTCGGTCGAGCACGGGAGGCTGAGCTAATGGCGCGCCCAGTCGACACACCGGAGCTGGCGCGCAAACGTGCACGCGAGGCCCAGATGGTGTCGCAGATGATTGCACTGTGGTGCCGCGGGCATCATCGCGGCGGCCACGAGGGTAAGCAGGCTCCCAACGGCGAAAAGCCCACTCGCGTCAAACTCGGGCTCCGAACCGTTACGCTCTGCCCCGAATGCGCCGAGCTGCAGAAATACGCCATCGCGCGCATTGAGCACTGCCCGCACATGGGCACCAAGACATTTTGCTCGGCCTGTCCTTCGCATTGTTACCGGCCTGCCATGCGCGAGAAGATCCGCGAGGTCATGCGCTGGTCGGGACCGCGTATGATCCGCTATCGTCCCGTCACCGCCGTGCGGCACGCGATTATAACCGTGCAGTCCAAACGAGCGGCGACACGAAGCAAGTAGTCGCCGGCGCCGGCACGCGCCGCCTGCCCTTTCCAGTCGGTTTCGACTTGCAGCGTTCCCGCCGCGCCGAGGCTGCGCCATTACAATGGAACGGATTCGCCAAATGCAAAGGAGTCGCCATGTCCGCCTGCCCGCTGGTCGATTGCCATACCCACACCTCGTTTTCGGATGGCCATGCCTCGTTTGAGGACAACGTCCGCGCCGCTGCTGCGGCCGGCTGCCGCGTCATGGTCTCGACTGACCACCTCACCCTGCCCGCCAGCATGGACGCCAACTGCGAAGTGCAGGTTGTCGAGGACGACCTGACGGCGCATCGCCTGGCATTTGAGGACGCCCGCAAGCTTGCCGCGCAAATCGCGCCGGAGCTCGAGCTTATCTATGGCTTTGAATGCGATTGGTACGAGGGCTGCGAGCCCTTGGTAGAGCACTGGTCCCAGGGCGCCGTCGTACGTCTGGGCAGCGTGCACTGGATTGGCAACCCGGGCGATATTGCGGCAGGCGCCGCGGGCACGGCAGGGACAGAGGACGTCGCGCGCCCCGATACACCCGATTCCCTTTGCGGTTGGATCGACGACGATACCAACCTGCATGTTTGGGAAAACTTAGGCGTGCGCGGCGTGTGGGAGTGCTACGTCGACGACTGGTGCCGTGCTTGCGAAAGCTCACTCAACTTTGACGCGATGGCCCATCCCGACCTGGTCATGCGCTTTTCGAAGGACGGCTTTGCACCCGACTTTGACCCCGCGCCGTTTTGGGAGCAGATGGCCGAATGCGCCCACGATACGGGTCGCCGCGTTGAGGTCTCGACCGCCGCACCGCGCAAGGGGCTCGACGATTACTACCCCGCGACCGGGCTGTTGCGCCGCTTCGCCCATGCCGAGGTGCCCATCACCTTTGGCTCGGACGCGCACCGCGCCTGCGACATCTGCTGGAACATCCGCGAGACCCAGGCCCACGCCTACGACTGCGGCTACCGGGCCTTCGATATCCCCCACCCCACCGGCGAATGGGAATCCACGCCCCTCGCCTAACTAGTCGTTTAAGAACGTCCCCAATGACTAGTGGCGGCGGGCGTTGAGTTCGCCGGCCAGTTCGTCGAGGGTGATGCCGTAGCGCTCGAGCGTCACGAGCAGGTGGTAGATCAGGTCGCCGGCCTCGTAGCGGATGTGATCGTGGTCGTTATCCTTGCAGGCCATGATCACCTCGCTCGCCTCCTCGGCAAGCTTCTTGAGAAGCTCGTCCTCGACGTCGGTCAGCAGACGCGCGGTATAGCTCTCCTGCGGCGATGCGTCGCGACGACCGTGAATCACCTCGGCCAGTCCCGTCAGCGTCTCACCGATGTTTCCCGGCTGCACGTTAGCTGTTCTGACTCCCATGGTTATTTCCTCTCGTTACTGCAGCGTAAAGTAATTACCGGTCTCATCGAACCGAGGCTTTGCGCCCTTTTTCTCAAAGAACTCAACGATGACGGCATGGGCCTCATCGAGCCTTTCCTTCTCGGCCTCGAGCCAAAGCGACTGCGCCCCGCAGGCATCGGTCAGGTGCACGCGGCACGGCACGCCCACGCGGAGGAGCTCGGCGTTGCAGTCAGCGACTTCGAACGGCGTCACGACCTTCATCGTGTTTCCCCCTTTACGTGCTTAAAGAAGCAGGTACGGTTGCCGGTATGGCAGGCAGGACCCGGCGAGTCAACCTTGACCAGCAGCGTATCGCTATCGCAGTCGGCCCAGAGCTCCTTGACCTCCTGCATGTTGCCACTCGTCGCGCCCTTGTTCCAGAGCTCCTGGCGGCTGCGGCTCCAAAACCACGTGGTGCCGGTCTTGAGCGTCAGTCCCACCGACTCCTCGTTCATCCAAGCAACCATAAGCACCTCACCGGTGTCATGCTGCTGAACCACACAAGGAATCAGCCCGTAGGCGTCATATTTGAGCTCTGCCGCGGTTGTCACTTGCTCCATTTAAAAGTCCAATCTCACAGGAATGCCCTGCGACGCCATATACTCCTTCACCTGGCGAATGCTGAAAGTTCCAAAGTGAAAGACGCTGGCCGCCAGCACGGCGTCGGCTTCGCCCTCGATCACGCCCTCGGCAAAATGCTCGAGCGTGCCCACGCCGCCGCTTGCGATCACCGGGATCGGCACCGCGCGCGCCACGGCGCGGGTGAGTGCCAGGTCGAAGCCAGCCTTGGTGCCGTCGCGATCCATGCTGGTGAGCAAGATCTCACCGGCGCCGCGACGAGCCGCTTCCTCGGCCCACGCCACCGCATCGATACCCGTGGCGTTGCGACCGCCCGCCGTGAAGACCTCCCACTTGTCGGCATCCGGCTGACCGGGCAGGCCCACGCGCTTGGCATCAATCGCCACGACCACGGCCTGGCTGCCAAACGCCGCGGCGGCCTGGCTGATCAACGACGGATCGCGCACGGCGGCAGAGTTAAGCGACACCTTGTCGGCACCGGCGGCAACCATGGTTCGCATGCCCGCCAAGTCGCGGAAACCGCCGCCCACGGTATAGGGAATAGCGAGCTCCTCGGCCGCGTGCGCCGCCATCTCGATGGTCGTCGCGCGGTTGTCGCTCGTCGCGGTAATGTCCAGGAAGACGACCTCGTCTGCACCCTCGCGGTCGTAGGCGCGCGCCAGCTCCACCGGGTCGCCAGCATCGCGCAGGCTCACAAAGTTGACGCCCTTGACCACGCGGCCGTCCTTAACATCCAGACAGGGAATCACGCGTTTGGCAAGCATGGGCTACTCCTTCCCTCGGGCGGCGGCCAACGCCTGGGCCAGCGTAAAGTTGCCCTCATAGAGCGCACGACCGGTAATGGCACCCTCGATGGCATCCTCGCCCACCGCGGCCAGTGCGCGGATATCGTCGAGCGTCGAGATGCCGCCCGAAGCCACGACGGGAAAGCCCGCGACCTCGGCCACATGGCGATACGCCGCCACGTCGATGCCCGTCTGCATGCCATCGCGCGCGATGTCGGTATACACCAGATGCTTAAAGCCCAGCTCGGTGAGCTGCGCCACGGCGTCGTCGAGCGCCACACCCGCGCCGTCGCGCCAACCATTCACCTTGACCTGGCCGTCACGGGCGGCAATGTCTGCCACCAGTAACTCGCCAAAGCCTTGCGCCGCCACCTCGGCAAATCCCGGCTCGGTCACGAGCACCGTGCCTAGCGCGATGCGACGCGCGCCGTAGCCGGCCAGCTCGTCGATGCGCGCGAGCGAACGAACGCCGCCGCCCACGTCCGCGGACAGACCGTCGACGCCGCAGATGGCCTTAATCGCTGCCGAGTTGGCAGCGCACGCGTCCTCGTCCTCGCCAAAGGCAGCGGACAGGTCGACGACGTGCACCCAGCTCGCGCCCTGCTCGGCAAAGGAGCGGGCAACGGCCACGGGGTCGTCAGAATACACCTTACAGCGGCTCCGGTCGCCGCGCTCCAGGCGCACGACCTTGCCGCCGATCAAATCGATTGCGGGAAACAGAATCATCGGCCGGCCCCCTCGACGATGCTCACGAAGTTCTTAAGGATGCGCTGACCCAGCGCAGAGGATTTCTCGGGATGGAACTGGCAGCCCCACACGTTGCCGTGGCGCACGATGCACGGGAAGCTCCGTGTATAGTGCGTGCGCGCCAACACATCGGCGGCATCGACGTCGTCGGCCACCGCGTAGCTGTGAGTGAAATACATGTTGGCGCCCTCGGCAAAACCGGCAAGCAACGGATCGGCCGCACCGGCGGGCGTCATGCGCACCTGGTCCCAGCCCACGTGCGGGACCTTCAGACGGCTCGACTCCAGGTGCGTGCACGAGCCACGCATGATGCCCAGGCCATCGACCCAGGGACCACCGGCCTGCTCGGAGGCATCGTCGTCCGCGTCCGCGTCCTCGTTCGCAGGCACGCCCTCGTTGCCGCGCTCAAAAAACAGCTGAAGGCCCAGGCAGATGCCAAGCAGCGGAGTTCCGGCGGCAACGGCATCGAGCACGGCCGCCTCCTCGCCGCTCTGGCGCATAAAGGCGATCGCGTCATAGAACGCGCCCACGCCCGGAATGACCAGGCCGTCGGCGCGGCGGATTTGCTCCGGGTCGTCCGATGTACAGGCGGCGGCACCGGCGCGCGCAAGCCCGCGCACGACGCTCGACAAGTTGCCCTTGTGGTAGTCGACCACCACGATCTTCGGTTCGCCCACGCGACCCCTCCTCCTCATCTTGTCCGAAAACCACCACAAAGGGGACAGGCACCTTCGTGGTGGTTTCTGCCTTTGTAGCGGTTACAGTGAGCCCTTGGTGCTAGGGATGCCCTGCACGCGGGGATCGAGCTCGCAGGCGTGGCGCATCGTGCGGCCCACGGCCTTAAAGGCGGCCTCGATAATGTGATGCGAGTTGCCGCCCGCCAGCTCGCGCACATGCAGCGTGAGCTTGGCATCGCGCGCGAAGGCGTAGAAGAACTCGACCGCCAGCTCGGTATCGAAGCTGCCCACGCGCTCGGTCGGCACGGGCAGCTCGCAGTAGGCCTGCCCGCGGCCCGAAATATCAACAGCAGCCATCACAAGCGTCTCGTCCATGGCGATCGCCGCGTCGGCAAAGCGCGTAATGCCCGCCTTGTCGCCCAGAGCCTGGCAAAACGCCTCGCCCAGCACAATACCCGTGTCCTCGACGGTGTGGTGCGCATCGACCTCCACGTCGCCCACCGCGTGCACCGTCAGATCGAACAGACCATGACGGCCAAAGGCGTTGAGCATGTGGTCGAAAAACAGTACGCCGGTCGAGATATCGCACACACCGGATCCATCCAGGTCGAGCTTGACGACAATGTCGGTCTCGCCCGTCTTGCGGGTCACCTCGGCATAGCGGTCCATCTACATCTCCTCCTTCACCAGCGCGGCAAACGCGGCCAGCACCTCGTCGTTTTCCCGCGGGGTGCCCACGGTAATGCGCAGGCAGTCCGCGAGCCCCGGCGCGTAGCTAAAGTCGCGCACCAAAATTGAATACTCGTCGCGCAGACGCTCGCGCACGCGCGTGGCATGCGGCGTGCGCACGAGCACAAAATTCGCCGCGCTCGGCCATGCCTCCACGGGCATGCCCTCGGCAGCCATTGCACGCAGGGCGCACAACTCGCGCTCGCGCTCGGATGTAACCTGCGCCACCACGGGCGTGTACGCATCGCGGGCACGCACGCAGGCAAGCGCCGCGGCCTGGCTCAGCACATTGACCGAATAGATCTGGCGAATCGCCGCAAACACGTCGATGACCTCGGGCGCCGCAATCACGTAACCAAGACGCGTGCCGGCGGCGCCAAACGCCTTGGACAGCGTGTGCAGAATCACCAGGTTGGGATGCTCGGCGATAAGCCCCTGCGCCGTGGTGGCCGCGCCAAACGAATCGTCGGCAAACTCCACGTAGGCCTCGTCGACCATCACCATGCCGGGGCACGCGTCGCACAGCGCCGCGATAAAGTCGAGCGGCGCCACGTCACCCGTGGGATTGTTGGGCGAGGTCACGATCGCCAGGTTACACTCGGGTGCCGCCGCAAGCACGGCGGCCTGGTCGAGCTCAAAGGTCGCGGGGTCGCGCCACACGTCGCGCACCTCGGTCTGGCAGAGCGACGCAAAGAACGCATACTCGCTAAAGCACGGCGGGCAGTTGAGCAGGGTCCGTCCCGCGCCGCCAAACGCCAACAGGTAGTTATAGAGCAGCTCGTCGCCGCCGTTGCCCACGCAGACATTCTCGCGCGCCACACCATGCCAAGCGGCAAGCTCGTCGCGCAGATCGATGGACATTGGATCGGGATAGCGGTTGAGCGGCGTGGCAGCCAGGGCGGCGTCGACCGCCTCGCGCACGCCAGCCGGCACGGGATAGGTGTTCTCGTTGGCCGAAAGGTTGATGCGCGTGGGCGTAAAGTTGGGATCGTAGGGCTCAATACCGGCCAGGTAAGGCTGGACGAGCTCCTTCATGCGAGGCGTGAGTTCGGCCATATTAGGCCTCCCCGCCGGTTACGCCAGCGCCATCTGCGCCTGCAGCCGCCAGGTCCACGCCCTCGGCAACCGTCGCCACGGCGTCGCCCGGCCAGGCAACCTTGGTCAGGTCGGCCGCGGCGAGCGACTCGGCGCTCACGGCATCCTCGCCCTGCTCCAACACGCGGCGACGCAGTGCGGCCGAAAGCGCGTGCGCCCACAGGCCCTCGGCCTCGGCCAGACGCTGCGTAGCGGGAGCGTCGGAGAGCAGGCCCTCGGGCGTATAGCATATAACGCTCGAGCGCTTAACGAACTCTTCGACCGAAAGCGGGTTGGAGAACATGGCCGTGCCGCCGGTCGGCAACGTGTGGTTGGGACCGGCAACGTAATCGCCGAGCGGCTCGGAGCTCCAAGCGCCCACAAAGATGGCGCCGGCGTTGCGAATGCCGCCGAGCAGGCCCATCGCATCCTTGCAGTGCAGCTCCAGGTGCTCGGGCGCCACGGTGTTCACGGCCTCGACGGCGGCCGCCATGTCGGCGGCCACCACGATGGCGCCTTCGTTATCGAGCGAAGCGCACGTAATCTCGGCACGCGGGGACTGCGCTACCAGAATGTCGATACCCGCCTCGACCTCACGCGCAAACTGCTCGTCGCAGGTCACCAGATAGCAGGCCGCCAGCGGATCGTGCTCGGCCTGAGCCATCAGGTCGGCCGCGACCACCATAGGCTTGGCCGTGGCATCGGCCAGCACGCAGACCTCGGAGGGACCGGCGACCATGTCGATACCCACGTCACCCGAGACAATCTGCTTGGCAGCGGCAACAAAGGCGTTGCCCGGGCCGGTGATTTTGTCGACGCGCGGAACGGTCTCGGTACCGTACGCCAGCGCGGCCACGGCCTGGGCGCCGCCCACCATATAGATTTCGTCCACGCCGCCGAGCTTGGCCGCCGCGAGCGTATACGGGCTAATCAGTCCATCCTTTTGCGGCGGGGTCACCATGACCACGCGCTCAACGCCGGCAACCTTGGCGGGAATGGCGTTCATAAGCACGGTGGAAGGGTACTGCGCGCGACCGCCCGGCACGTAGATGCCGGCCGCAGCAAGCGGGGTCACCTTAACGCCGAGCATCGTGCCGTCCGGGCGCGTGGTAAACCAGCTCTGCTCGACCTCGCGCTGGTGGAACTCGCGAATCTGGCGCGCAGCCTTTTCGAGCGCGGCGACAAAGGCCGGATCGAGGCCTTCGAGCGCGGCATCGATCTGCTCCTGCGGAAGACGGAAGCTCTGCAGCTCAACACCGTCAAAACGCTGGCAGTAATCGCGCACCGCGGCATCGCCGTTGGCACGCACGTTGGCCACGATATCGCGAGCGGCGTCGACGATGTTTTGCGGCAGCACGCCCTTACGGTTGAGCTGGTTGGTAACGAGGCGCTCACCGGGAGCAAGCTTGATGGTCTTCATTTCGGTATCCCCTATCGGTCGAGGTTGTGTTCGAAAAACGAGAGACCGGGCGGCGGCGCCAGTCGGCCCGCCGCCCGGACGTTGGGGCGCCCGTGCGTGCTCGCGCTATTGTGCCGAGCCCGCAACGGGCTCAAAATGCTTGTCCTTCACGGCTGCCGCCAAGCGATCTGCCAGATTGCGTACGCGCGGATCCAGACGTGCGGCACCCGGATTGACAAAGAAGCGGGCCGTGCAGTCCATAATGCGACCAGTAATAACGAGGTCGTTATCGCGCAGCGTGGCGCCCGTGGCGGTAATATCCACGATGCGATCGGTCATGCCGACGATGGGGCCCAGCTCGATGTTGCCGTGCAGCGAGACGATGTCGGCGTTCACGCCGCGCTCGGCATACCAGGCACTCGCGATGCGCGGATACTTGGTGGCCACGCGAAGCGACCCACGGCGGGCATAGTTGCGCTCGGCCTGGCCGGCGCGCCACGCGGGCTCCGCCTCGATAAAGGTGCACAGGCCGTAGCCCAGATCGACCAGCTGCAGCAGGTTGAGGTCTGCCTCGATAAGCGAGTCCCAGCCGCAGATGCCACAGTCGGCACCGCCGCAGCCCACAAAAGCGGGCGCGTCGCTGGGACGCACGATGACAAATTCGATATCGCCGACCGTGCCCTCGCCGGCACGTGTGTCGCGACCACGCACGATCAGGTGACGGCCGGGATCGCGCAGCTCAGAGACGTCCAAGCCCGCGGCCTCGAGCACATCGAGCGTATCGGCCTTGAGCGAGCCCTTGGGCACGGCGATACGCAGCGGACCCTCGGCGCCACGGCCCACGGCATGGTCACCATCGGAAGCAGCGTCCTCGGCCGAGGTGCGCGCGGCTTCCAGACGCTCGAGCGAAAAGGCAAAGCCCGCCGCCGGCACCTCGATGCCGTCGCCGAACGCACCGGTAAAGATGGAGTCGTAGCGACCGCCCGAGCCCACCGGATCGGGCAGGCCACCGGCATAGGCCTTAAAAACCAGGCCCGTGTAGTAATCAAAAGAGTTCATGATGGAGAAATCGAAGGACAGCACCTGGGCGTCCTCGGGAGCCAGACCATCAACCAGGGCACGCATCTCGCGCGTCAGCGGCGCGACGATGCCCGCCGCCGCCAGCAGCGCGTCGACGCGGTCGAATACCTCGGCGCCGCCGTGCAAGCGCGGCAGCTCGCTAATGGCGGCCTTGACGGCCTCGGGCTCGGCGCTTGCCGCCACACGGGCATCGAGGCCCACAAAGTCGTTGGCGTGCACGCAACGCAATGCCTCGGCAGCCAGTTCGCGATCCTCACAGGCCGCGAGCAGTTCCTTAAACGGACGCACGCTGCCCGCGATAATGCGCGCATCGGGCAGCGCCAGCTTGCGCATAGCCTCCGCCACCAGCGAGACGATCTCGACATCGCCCGCGACATCGCCCGCACCGATAAGTTCAAGGCCCAGCTGAGTAAACTGACGCGAGCCACCGGCATTGCGTTGGCACTCGCGAACCACCGGTGCCTCGTAGCGAAGGCGCAGCGGCAGATCGGCCGCGCGCATGCGGGTCGAAACCAAGCGCACGATCGGCAGCGTGTTGTCGGGACGGACCACCAGCAGGCGACCGTCGTCATCAAAGAGCTTAAACGGGGTGTCCGCAATGCGGCCGCCCTCCTCGAGCGAGCCCTTGTCCTCGAGCAGCGGCGTCTCGACCGGAAGGTAATGATGCTCCCTGAAGCAGCCCTTCACCGTCAGCGCAATCTCCTCGCGCGCCTGAGCCTCCTCGGGCAATATGTCCCGGAATCCCCACGGTGTGGCCGTCATCTGGTGAGCCTCCTCATGCTGTGTTTCATATAGAGCAGAAGACCGGCATAGCTCCGCCGGTCTTCTGGGTACTTTAGCATACTAGAGTGTTTGCGGGGAGAATCGTCCTCCTCGGCTCATAGCGTATTCATTTGGAAACATAGGGGAAAGCGCGTCCCGCCCGCCAGCCAAAAACTGGGATGCGGTTTCCGGTTGAGGTCCTCAGCGGAAAGTGTGTCCCATTCTGAGCGCCTGTTCTGGGACGTGCTTTCCGCCAGAAGCCTCAAGCGGAAAGCACGTCCCGTTTCTCAAAAAGCGTCAAACGCCAACTCGGCGCCCTGTCCCACTTAGGCGCCAATCGCGCGTCGGTACTCCGCCATAACCTGAGCGTCGGCTGCCGCGGGATTGGCGAAATAGCGCCAATCATAGGTCTCGGCCGAAACAACTCCGCGATAGCCGCGCGCCACCAGCCTATCCAGGTCGGCGCGCATATCGCGGTCGCCGTCACCCCAAGCAAGATGCGTCGTGCCATCTGCCGCAACATCGACAAAATGCACGTGGGCGACATCATCGCCAAGCAGATCAAAATAATCGTCGATGGTATCCCCCGCCACCGCCATAGCGCCCAAATCCAGACACGCCTTAAGTGCCGGATGATCAACTGCCTCGATCATGCGCTTCGTATCGGCCGCCGAGTTCACGATCATCGACTCAACCGGCTGTAGGGCCTCGAGCACCAGTCGCACGCCGCGCTCTCCCGCATGCTCGGCAATCGCACGCAGCATCGAGGCGCTGCGACCCCACGCGTCCTCGATCGGCTCGTTCAAAAATGCCCAGCCGCTCGAGACCATGACCTGCTCGGCTCCAAGTTCCGCCGCGATATCTACAACGTTCTTAAAGTACGCGAGCGTGCGGGCACGCGCCTCATTCCCGCGCGCCGCGATATTCCACGGCTTGGGGTTGTTCTGTTCGGGACAAAGCCCCACAATCCGAACTCCATACCGCTGCGACAGCTTTCGCACCTGCTCGAGCGAATCGTATCCATGGCAATCGACATACAGATGCATCGCCCCGGTCCAAAGCTCACAACACGCGTAGCCCGAGGCCGCTGCCGAAGAAAAGAATTCCTCAAGGTCAAAATAACGATGGCTGATATTCATGACGGCAAGCTGCGGATACTCCATCTTGTCCACCTTTCGGCAAAAGGGCGCCGCAGCACAATGTGCGCGACGCCCCCTCTTACATTGTTTTAATTATGACGGATGCCCTACTGAACACCAAGCACTCCAAAGAACGCGCCGGCGATACTCACGAGTAGGATCACGAGCATGATGAGCAGCGGATTCATCTTCTTCTTGAGCATGAGATAGACAATTCCAAACAGCCCCATCGTGACAAAGCCCGGGAAGATTCCGTTGAGCAGCTCGGCGAGCGTCTGAGCGCCATCGCCCGCGCCGACCATGAGCGGAATGTCCACGGTGACCATCTCCATGGTCATAGCGCCGATCACCATGGCGCCCATGATAGAGGCCATCTTGACGATCGTGTCCATAATGCCCGATTCCTGGACCTTGCTGATCATGTCCGAGCCAAAGCGATATCCCACAAACGTCAGCAGGTAACGGATGATGTAGTGGGGGACGTTGAACACGAGCAGGAACAAAATCGGGCCAAGAATAGAGCCCTGCAGCGCCAGCGACGTGCCGACACCCGTTGCCAAAATTCGCAGCGTACCCCAGTAGAAGGCATCGCCCACGCCGGACAGCGGTCCCATCAAAGCAAGCTTGACATTAGAGATCGCGCTCGTGTCAAAGTTATCTTCGGTGGCGTTGACTTCTTCCATTGCGGCAGCAATGGACATGGGAAGCGTCGAGATATACGGTGTGACGTTATAGAGCTCCATATGGCGCTTGAGTGCGGCCTTAAAGTCCGCATCCTGCGGATACAGCTTGCGAAGGATCGGCATAAGGGCCCACATAAAGCCGATATGGCCCATACGCTCGTAGTTCCAGGAATGCTCATAGGGAATCGAGCGCCAGAACAGCTTCTTAAGGTCTGCGCGGGAAATCAGCCCGTCGTAAGAAGACTCAAACTTAAAACTCATCGAACCCACTCCCAATCGCAGGATCCTCGGTTGCCGCTGCGGGCTGCTCCGCCTTTTTCTTGTCACCCAAAACCGTCATCGCGACGACGATAATCGCGGCAAAGATCGCCACGCCAGTCGTGCTAATGCCAAAGTAGGCGACGAGGAAGAAGCCAGCGAAGAAGAACGGAGCCACTGTTTTGTTCATAATCATCTGCGCCAGCATCGCAAAGCCGAGTGCGGGCAAGAAGGCGGCGGCGACATCCATGCCGGTCTGAACGAAATCGGGGATGATGTTGAGCAGGCTGGCAACAGCATCGGCGCCAAAGAAGAATGCCAGGGGAATGATCAGCAGGCCGCACCAGCTCTGCGCGTAACCGGCGATGAGCATGTTGCGCGTGATGGCCTTGGTGTCTCCGTCCTCGACGTTTTTGTCGATACGGTGCACCAGCAGCAGCATGACCGGCTGGCCCAGGGCCGTATCGAGCGCCAGGACGATCGTTGCGATGGGAATGCCCAGGGTCAGGGCCGCCGAAGCGTCCGCGCCGGCCTGCATGGCAAGCGACACGCCCAGAATGGTTCCGGAAATCGTATCGGGCGGGTTATACGCACCGACCGAGATGGCACCGACCATGGCAAGCTCCATCGTGGCGCCCATAATGGTGCCGGTCACCACATCGCCCATGACAAGGCCGACCAACGGTCCGAGCACAATGGGGCGCTGAAGGTAACTCGTACCGGTCAGCCACTCGGAATAGCCCAAAAGGGCAATCAGGAAAATCAGGATCGTCTTGATAACCATGACAGCCCCTAACCGATGACCTTTGCGGCATCAGTCCTCGCATCCGCCGGAATCATCTGAATGAACAGCTCATAGCCCTCGCCGAGTAGCTCCTTCACGTAGGCCTCGTTCTCGGGCGTAAGGAATACGCTCGTCGAGACCTGGCGGGCATCCTCGCTAAAGGCCACATTGCCGAGGTTGATCTTCTTGACGCCCATCGCCTTGGCGACGGCACCGGCCTGTTGGATCGTCTCGCAAACCACGAAGAGTTTGTACTTGTCGGTCACACCGCTCCGGAGCGCCTTGACGGCATCCTCGGTGTTTTTGACGACGACCTTGCATCCTTCGGGCTTTGCAAGGGACAGGGCCTGCAGACGAAGCTTGTCGTTGAGGACCGTGTCGCTCACTAACAGGATGCAGTCGGCACCCAGAGCCGAGGTCCAGCTAACGGCAACCTGGCCGTGAAGCAGTCGATAGTCCACGCGAATCATCTGAATCATGATGTGCTCCTAACGATTAAAACTGAGGCTTCGGTAGTTTGTGTGACAAGGGGCTAGCCTAGGCAGCAAC
>NZ_QROG01000013.1:0-49764 GCF_003474585.1 Collinsella sp. AF39-11AT
GGCACGTGCAGACCTTTCGTCATGGCCTCCTACCTTTCTTTCGGGCCTTTCGGCCGAATCTCTCAGCACCCTTCCGTAACGGGTGCTGCTTGCTGACAGCTCTAGTTATATCCAAATTCCAACCGCAATTCCACCTCGCCCCCGAACGGTCAACAAAGTTCGATGAACGGTATATCGAATATGATTCTCCCATAATGCACTTCGGCGTTCTAAAGTAGCTTTTCTAAGGTAAATGCTCTTTTTTCTTAAAAATCATTCGCAATTACAACTCCAATCTTTCGATTAAGAATTGCATATCTAAAACGGTTTTATGTATATAAATGACGCTTGTTCGTGTTTCTGTCTGTATTCGATGATATTCAGCTACCTATCATTCTTATTCACACATACTCACCAGTTGAGTGAGGATATAGACCGTTTTTCACAACGCGAAGGGCGTCAGCTCTATGGCTTGTCAGCGTAAGAAGTAGGTAAAGATACCGTTCACGCGATACGTCCGTGCCATAGGCCGACTAAATTGAGACAATAGTGAATAGTGTTAGGCAACCGTCCCCCACGGGGACTGAACGGACAGATGCATATGCCGAGCAAAATCGAAAAAAAGCAAGCCGCTGCAAAGCTGCGTAAGCCGCCGCGCGACTTCTCGTACACGCAGAACCGAGAGCTCAGCTGGCTGCGCTTTGACAACCGTGTGCTTGACGAAGCCTTCGACGAGACCGTTCCGCTGTTCGAGCGGCTAAAGTTCGTGTCGATTTTCGAGTCTAACCTCGATGAGTTTCTCATGGTGCGCGTGGGCGGCCTGTCCGATCTGGCAGAGCTCAAAAAACAGCCTGTCGACAACAAGAGCAATATGACCGCCTCCGAACAAGTCGATGCTGTCATGGCCGAAATGCCCGGGCTCCTTACCCGATGGGAGTCCATCTTTAAGAGCATCGAGGGCAAGCTCGACACCCTGGGCGTTCACCGCGCCCGCATCGATTCGCTTACGCCCGAGGAGCGCACCTTTGTAACCCGTTACTTCCAGGCCTACGTGTCGCCGGTCATCTCACCGCTGGTGATTGACCCGCGCCACCCCTTCCCCAACCTGCGCAACGGCGCACTCTACCTGGCCTGCGGCCTGGACGGCGTCACCGACGAGGAGAGTCTGCTGGGCCTTATCGAGATTCCCACCTCGATGAACCGCGTGGTCGAGATCCCCTCGCCCACCGGCATCTACTCCTACATCTTGCTCGAGGACGTCATCCTCGCCTGCCTGGACAGCTGCTTTGGCTCCTATAAGCCGCTCGACCGCGCGCTCATCCGCGTCACCCGCAACGCCGACATCGACCCGGACGGCGAGGGCGTCGAGGAGGAAGAGGATTACCGTCAGCACATGAAGCGCATCCTCAAGAAACGCTTGCGCCTGCAGCCGGTGGTGCTCGCGGTCTCGGGGTCGCTCGAGAAGGCGACGCTCAAGACCATCCGCAAGGCGCTCGAGCTTTCGCGCCGCTCTGTCTTTACCTGCGATATCCCGCTCGACCTAGGCTACGTCTTTGGCATTGAGGGCAAGATTCCCGAGCACCTGCGCAACGAGCTGCTCTTTACACCGTTTAAGCCGCAGCCCAACCCCACCATCGATATGACCCGCTCCATCCGCGAGCAGGTACTTCAGCACGACAAGCTGCTCTTTTATCCCTATGAGACCATGAACCCCTTCCTGGATCTGGTGCACGAGGCCGCCTACGACCCCGAGTGCATCTCACTGCGCATCACGCTCTACCGCGTGGCCAAGCAGAGCCGCCTGTGCGAGTCACTGATCGATGCCGCCGAGAACGGCAAAGAGGTCACGGTGCTCATGGAGCTCCGCGCGCGCTTTGACGAGCAGAACAACATCGAGTGGGCCGAGCGCCTGGAAGAGGCCGGCTGCACCGTCATCTACGGCTCCGAGGGCTTTAAGTGCCACTCCAAGATCTGCCAGCTCACCTATCGCGAGGGCATGGCGCTAACGCGCTTGACGCTGCTGGGCACCGGCAACTTTAACGAGAAGACGGCCAAACTCTACAGCGACTTTATGCTCATGACCGCTCACCCCGGCATCGGCGAGGACGCCAACCTGTTCTTCCGCAACCTGTCGCTGGGCAACCTGCGCGGCGATTACCGCTTCCTGGGTGTGGCGCCCGTCGGACTGAAACCGCTCATCATGCGCGGGCTTGACCGCGAGATCCAGCGCGCCCTCGCCGGCGAGCCCGCCCGCGTGTTCTTTAAACTCAACTCGCTCACCGACCGCGAGGTCATCGACAAGATCGCCGAGGCATCGTGCGCAGGAGTCCGCGTGGACATGATCATCCGCGGCATCTCGTGCCTCAAGCCGGGCGTTCCTGGCAAGACCGAGAACGTGCATGTCCGTTCTATCGTCGGACGCTTTTTGGAGCATGCGCGCGTTTACGCCTTTGGCGTGGACTCGGACATGATCTATCTGAGCTCGGCCGACATGATGACACGCAACACCGAGCACCGCGTGGAGATCGCCTTCCCCGTGCTCGACCCCACCTGCCGCGCCCTGGTGCACGAGTACATGAGCATGCAGCTGCGCGACAACGTGAAGGCCCGCAGCCTCACGAGCGACGGCACCTGGGTCCCCGTGGAGCGCGCAGAGGGTGAGAAACCCTTCAACTCGCAGGAAGCCCTGCTGGAGCGTGCCTACCGCAACGCCGAGGCCGCGCCCGAGCCCGTCATTGAGGCAAAGCCCGCCCCTGCTCCTAAGCCGCAGCCGGCCACACCCGAGGTTCAGAAGGTCCAGGCGACCGTCATTGAGCCCGAGCCCGCACCTGCACCTCAGCCCGAGCCGCAGGCAGCTAAGCCCGCACCCGAGACGAGCGCCCGTCGCGATAAGCCCGCCGGCAAGACCAAGGCCATCGAGCGCCATCGCCCCGGTCGTGTGCGCATGGGCCTGGGCCTGATCGGCCTGGGTCTTAAGACGCTCATTACCGGCAAGACGAAATAGTCGTTTGTAGAAGCAGTTTGTAGAAGCGCCCCGCATTTGAGGAAAGCCTCGGATGCGGGGCGCTTTTCCCTGCTACCATGGTGCGAGCAACAACACGAATGACAGGCAGGGATATGAAGCTCACTATAGAATCGATGACCTACGGCGCCGACGGGCTGGCGCACGCCGACAACGGCAAGGCCGTCTTTGTGCAGGGCGCCGTGGCAGGCGACACCGTCGAGGCCGAGGTCGTACAGGACGGCAAGTCGTTCATGCGCGCCCGCACGACCGAGATTCTGGAGCCGAGCCCCGATCGCATTCAGCCCCCCTGCCCCTTCGTTGGCATCTGCGGCGGTTGTTCGTGGGGCAATCTCTCACGCACGGCACAGCTCGCCGCCAAGGAGCAAAACCTGCGCTCCACGCTCGAGCGCATCGGCAAGTTCGCTCCTGAGCAGGTCGATGAGTTGGTACAGCCCATCTGCCACACCAAGGACGACTGGGGCTACCGCAATAAAATCGAGCTCGAACCGACCGTCGTCAACGGTCGCGTGCGCCTTGGCATGCACGGTGTCGACCCCAGCAAAATCGTGACCGTCGATGCGTGCCCGCTGTTCGATAAGCGCTTCCCGAAGGCGCTCAAATCGGTCGTCGGCGCACTCAACTATCTAAGCGGCAGCCATGACTTGGGACTCGAACGCGTGGGCATTCGTGCATCGCGCCGTACCAAGGCACTCGAGGTCGCACTCTGGACGCCTACAGGCTCTTTTCCGCGCTCGCAGGTCTCCCGCGTGCTGGCGGACGCCGCTCATCCCACGAGCATCGTGCGCGTGATGAGCAAGGGCGAAAAGAAGGCCCGCCGTGTCTCCAAGGTCGAAATGCTCGCCGGAGAGGGCTCATGGACCGAGAATATCGCCGAGGGTCAGATGCGCTTGTCTGCCCCGTCTTTTTTCCAGGTCAACACCAAGGGTGCCGAGATTTTGATCGAGCTTGTCATGGAAGCGCTCGACCCGCAGGAAGACGAGCTTGCCGTAGACCTGTACTGCGGTGCCGGCACCTTTACCCTGCCGCTCGCCCGCCGCTGCGACTTTGTCGCCGCCGTCGAGGCCTACGGCCCCGCCGTGCGCGATCTACGCCGTAACCTAGAGATCAACAAGCTTGATAACGTCGACGTCATTGGCGGAGACGCGGTGCGCGAGTTCCCCGACCAGGATGCCGACGTCTTGGTGGTCGACCCGCCGCGCGCAGGTCTCGCCCCCGAGGCGATCGACCTTATCGCCAGCACGAGTGCTCGCGATGTCGCCTACGTGAGCTGCGACCCGGCCACCCTGGCGCGCGATCTCAAACGCTTTGTCGAAGAAGGCACCTTCTCCCCCGTAAAGATCACGCCAGTCGACCTGTTCCCGCAAACCTTCCACTGCGAAACGGTCGTCCACCTCAAGCGCAACTAGACTGTTTGCCCAAGACCACGCCCGATGATTTTCTGAGACGGGGATAAAAATAAATTTGCTCCGAATGATTATTTAATCCCCGTCCCGAAATTGAACCGCCCCCCATTTCTTGAACATTAGAAATGGGGGCTTCTTTATGGACGGGAGAGTCAGGCTCGACGCCACGCTGAGGACTCTTGCAGCAGAGCTTTGCGACAGGGGGTACGGGCGCGCCGAAGGCCGGCGGGAGGCCGAAGGGTGTCCGTACCCGGCCGGGGCCGGCGGCGTGCGGGGGCAAGCTCATGCGACGGAGCTGCTGCCCGGGCGCCTGAAGGACGAGTTCTACAGGAACCGGACGTGGCGGAGCTTCGAGGAGTTCAAGCGGGACCTCGAAGCCTATACCGTTCACTGGAACAAGGGGAGGCGGGTTAAGCAAAAGGGACTGACCCCGGAGGAGTTCCGGAATCAGTCCCCATGTGCGACATAGGCCGCTAATTGACTCGTCCAAGTTTCGGGGCTCAGTTCATTTCAGCGCCGCCCGAGAAAGCTAAACGCCTTCTGGCAGGTTGTCCCGGGCCGAGGGCGGCCACCTTGATCGCCCTCGGCCCTCACCCACCTCAACTGCTCCTCAATTACATAGAGCTGGTCGAAAAGAGCGCAGGCTAGCGGGCGCCTTCCTCATCGTCGTTGGGCCGGTAGGTGATAAACTCGATAACAAAGGCCAGGACGGCAGAGACGAGCGAGGCGATGATCGCGAAGATCATGTGGGAGATCCCGGCGCCACCAGGGGTCCCGTCGATGAAGTTGAGCAGGTTGAAGACGCCGAGGCCGCCCGAGATGTACATGAGGGCGCCCGTCATTCCCACGATGGCGCCGCCCACGGCGGAGCTCAGGCATGCCACGACGAACGCGCGCTTGTTGGGCAGGGCGATGCCGTAGATGCCAGGCTCGGTGACGCCGAAGAAGAAGGCGGAGATCATCGCGGGAAGGGCGATGCCGCGGAAGCGCTCGTCCTTGTTTCTGAGGTACATGGCAAAGATGACCGCTCCGAGCGCGAACCCGTGGCCGATGGTGGCGGCGAGCACGCTGTCGTGGCCGAGGGTGTTCAGGTTCATGATGGAGATGGGGATGAGGCTCCAGTGGAAGCCAAAGATGACGAGGCACATCCACAGTCCGCCGACCAGGGCGCTGCCCAGGACGGAACCAACCACGGGGAGCTGGAAGATGAACGAGAACGCCGCGCTCAGCAGGTTGGTGATGAGGGTGGCCACCGGGCCGATGACGAGGTAGCCCAAGACGATGGAGACCGTCATCGTGGCGAGCGGGACGAGGAACATCTTGAGCGCAACCGGCATCCAGCTCTTGAGCCAGCGCTCAAGGATAGAGCCGAACCACACCATGAGAAGGACGGGGATCACCGAGCTCACGTAGCCGGACACGGGCATGATGATGGGGAGCCCGAGGGCGGTGGCGTACCACGAGAACGTGCCGGCCACGCCGAGGTCGATGCTGCCGAGCGCCTCACCCGAGGTCAGGGCGACCATCGTCGGGTAGAGGAGCGCCACGCCGATTGCCACGCCGGTGAACTCGTTCATGCGGAACTTGCGCGCGGCACTGAACGCCAGGGCGACGGGGAGGAAGTAGAAGAAGCCGTCAGCCACGGTGTAGAGCAGCGTGTAGAGGCCGTCGTTTGCAAAGGCCGGGACGAAGTAGGTGATGAGGGCAAGCAGTCCCTTCATGATGCCTGCGGCGGCAAGCGGTCCCAGGATGGGCTGGAAGATGCCAGAGATGAGGTCGATGACGACGGAGGCAACGGTCTTATCGCCCTGGGGCTCGTCGTCGGCGCTTGCGCCGCTCGAGAAGTTGCCGGCCTCCAGGACCGCGTCGTAGACGTCCTCGACGATGTTACCCACGACCACCTGGTACTGGCCGTTGGCCTGGATGACCTGGATAACACCCTTGAGGGCCTCGATCTTGGCCGTGTTGGCGCGGGACTCGTCCTTGAGCTTGAAGCGCACGCGCGTGATGCAGTGCGCGACGCTGGCGACGTTCTCTGTGCCGCCTACGTTCTCGAGTATGGATCTGGCCAGATTGTCGTATTTTTCAGCCATTATTTTCTCCTTAGCGATATTGCCCGGGCGGCTAGCCCAGGTCGCCTCCGTTGGTGGCGATGGCCTGTTGGTACCAGTAGAAGCTCTTCTTGCGCCTGCGCTCGAGCGTGCCGTTGCCCAGGTTGTCGCGGTCCACGTAGATGAAGCCGTAGCGCTTCTCCATCTCGCCGGAGCCCGCGCTCACGAGGTCGATCGGCCCCCAGGTGGTGTAGCCGAGCATCTCGACGCCGTCCTGCTCGATGGCGTCGCGCATGGCCTCGATGTGCTCGCGCAGGTAGGCGATGCGGTAGTCGTCCTCGATCGTGCCGTCGGGAAGCACCTCGTCATAGGCGCCGAGGCCGTTCTCCACCACAAAGAGCGGCTTCTGGTAGCGGTCCCAGAGGTCGTTGATCGTGATGCGGAACCCCAGCGGGTCGATGACCCAGCCCCAGTCGCTCGTGCGCACGTAGGGGTTCTCCACGCCGGCGAAGGCGTTGCCCTCGGCGACGCCGCCCACGGAGTCGGGGTCGCCCGCGGTGCAGCGCGAGGAGTAGTAGCTAAACGAGATGAAGTCGACGGTGTTCTCCGCAAGGATGCGCTCGTCCTCGGCGGTCATGCCCACGTCGATGCCCTCGCGCTCGAGCATCTTGAGCGCGTAGCCGGGGTAGCGACCGCGCGCCTGCACGTCCACGAAGAAGAGGTCCTCCTGGTTCTTGACCTGCGCCGCGCGAACGTCCTCGGGACGACAGGAGTAGGGGTAGTAGCTTCCCGCGGCGAGCATGCAGCCCACCTTGTTCTCCGGATCGACCTCGTGGGCGATCTTGGTGGCCCAGGCGCTCGCCACGAGCTCGTTGTGCGCGGCGCGGTACTCGGCCTCGCGGGCATTCTCCCCGGGCTCGAGGACGATGCCGGCACCCATGAAGGGACGGTGCAAGATCATGTTCATCTCGTTGAACGTGATCCACCAGCGCACGAGGCCGCGGTAGCGGTTGAAGAGCACCGTCACAAGCCGCTTGTAGAGCTCGATAAGGGTGCGGTTTCGCCAGGCGCCGTACTTCTTGACGAGGTGGATGGGGCAGTCGAAGTGCGTGATGGTCACGAGGGGCTCGATCCCGTGCTCGCGGCAGCAGCGGAACACGTCCTCGTAGAAAGCGAGCCCGGCCTCGTTGGGCTCCTCCTCGTCGCCATTGGGGAAGATGCGGCTCCAGGCGATGGAGAGGCGAAAGACCTTAAAGCCCATCTCCGCGAAGAGGGCTATGTCCTCGCGGTAGTGGTGGTAGAAGTCGATGCCCGTCTGGGCCGGGTAGTAGTACCCGGGCTCGAAGTCGAGCATGCGCCTCAGGCCGCGGCTTACGTCGTTGCGCTCCGGCCCGTGTGGGATGACGTCGACGTTGGCAAGGCCGCGGCCGCCCTCGTCATAACCTCCCTCGCATTGGTTGGCGGCGGTGGCTCCTCCCCAAAGGAACCCTTTTGGAAATGGCATGGTGCCTCCTTCTCTCTGGCGCCCCCCATCTCTGCGGGGGACGCTTTATAACGTCCTTGCGACCTCACGCGCCGGGCCCGTGGCCCTTTCCCTGATGCGCGCGGGCCGCCCGTGAAGGGGTGACTAGCTGACGGCTTGTCCTGCGGCGACGCGACGTGCCTCCCGGCCTCCAAACAGGGAGGGGACCTGTGCCAGGCACACGCCGGCGAGGATGATGGCGACGCCCAGCCACTCGACGACGCCGAGCGGCTCGCCGAGGACGATCATGGCGATGAGCAGGCCGGCGGGGAGTTCCGCGGCGGCCATGACAGTGGAGAGGCCTGCGGGCAGGTGCGGAGAGCCCATGCCGAAGAGCAGGACCGGGCAGAGCATGCCAAAGAAGCCGGCGATGACGGCAAAGGGCAGGATGCCCTGGGCGAGGACGCCCGAGACGACGTAGTCCGGGCATACCGTGAGCGACATGACCACGGAGCCCGCGCATACGATGACGCCACGCTGCTCGAACGAGCACGGGGCCTCGACCTTGCCGGAGAGGGTGACAAAGAGGGAGCAGGACACGGCCGCCCCCAGCGCGCAGAGCAGGGCCACGGGGTCGTACCCGGTGATGCCGGTCCTGTAAACGCCGCTGGCGAACACCGTTCCGAAGACGATGACCAGGGCGGAGACCACTTGGAGGACCCTCGGCGGTCGGCGCGTCATGACGGTCTGCCACAGGAGCCCCAGCCACGTGAACTGGAAGAGGAGCGTGAGCGCCACCGGGGCGGGCAGCACGCTCATGGCGTAGCAGTAGAGGATTGAGGTGAGGCAGGTGAGGGCTCCCAGGCCCATGAGCTTGAGGGCGAGCTTCCAGCCCACGCGCTGCCAGCGGTGCCCGAGTGCGTGCCCTGCGAGCGTGGCGAGGGCGAAGAAGAGGCAGCCGAACCACGCCTGGCTCGCCACCACCTGTGCCGAGGTGAAGCTCGCGGCGTAGGCGAGCTTGTAGGTCGTGGCCATCGCGCCGTAGCAGGCGCCGCCCGCAAAGACCTGGAGCGCCGCCTTGGCCTGTCCCGCGCCCGTGGCTCCTGCCCCGGCGGCCTGTTGCTTGATTGTGTTTGTTCCTGCCATTAGGCTCCCTTCCGTCTGCTGTCTTGCAGATGCACGTCTCGTGCGTCTGTTCCCTGCAGTCGGAAGGTGGGCTCGTGCGGTCTTCTGGCGGTGCATGTGGTACCTGCTGCCAAGACGAAAAAAGCCACGCAACCGACTGCTCGGTTGCGTGGCAAAAAGGTGGCTAGCGCCCAGAAAAGTCCACGCGTTTTTAGACTGGGACAAAGTACTACAACAGGTGAGATTCCGTCAAGAAAAACCGAAGAAAAAAGTGAGCCTCTGCCCGCCGTACCTGTAGCGGTCGTTTCCCCGAACGGGGCGGTGCTGTTGGGGGCTGTCTCGATCTGTAACAGTAAGACCCGGTTTTGGTCCGTAGATGTTACAGATTTAGACGTTTTGTCGGGGCGGTTTCCGTTTGTCTTGACCTGTAACAGTTAGGGGTCAAAAGTGGGTCTAGATGTTACAGATTGAGATTGTTGAGGATGGGTGAGGGTAGCTAATTCGGACGGGGCTATTTTAGCTACCCTGCAAGTGGGGTAGCTAAAATAGCCCCGTCCCTTTTTAAACAATGGAAAATCGAGCGTGGCAAGCGGAGGTCTTCGGGGTATAAGACGGCTAATTGTATGCCGTTTTTTGAAAGGAACCCTTATGCCCAGCGTTGCCGTTCTTGCCGCCGATGGCTTTGAAACGATTGAATGCCTGACCATGGTCGATGTCATGCGTCGCGGCGGCGTGCGCGCCACGCTTGTCTCGATCATGCCCACGCGCGAGGTCGTAAGCTCGCTGCAGATCCCCGTGACCTGCGATGCGCTCTTTGATGAGATCAATTTTGACGAGTACGACTGCGTCGTGCTGCCCGGCGGCCTGCCCGGTGCCACCAACCTGCGCGCCGACCAGCGCGTCTGCGACGTAGTCTGCGATTTCGCCGCGACCAAGCACGTTGCCGCCATCTGCGCCGCCCCGTTTATCCTGGGCGAGCTCGACCTGCTCGAGGGACGCCACGCCACGTGCTTCCCCGGCTTTGAGAAGAGCTTCCCCGAGGGCGCCTATACCGGCGACAAGGTCACGCACGACGGCAACATCATCACCGCCAGCGGCATGGCCCAGTCGCTCCCCTTTGCGCTTGAGCTGCTGCGCACGCTCGCCGGCGACAAGGCCGTCGAGAAGGTCGCCGAGGGCATTCAGCTATGATTTTGGCTTCGCAATCACCGCGCCGCATCGAGTTGATGCGCGAGGCAGGCTATAACATTCGCGTGATTCCCGCAGATATCGACGAAACGCCTTTTGATGGCGAGGTCCCGCTTACGCTCGTTGAACGCTTAGCACGCGCCAAAGCCGCCGCCGTTGCCGCCGAGCATGCCGAGCCCAACGAACTGACCGTCGCGGCCGATACTATTGTCACCTTTGACGGCCATATTTTGGGCAAGCCGGCAGACGGGGACGAGGCACGCACCATGCTCCGCGAGCTTTCGGGCCGCACGCACCAGGTCGCAACCGGCGTCTGCATCGTTAAAGCCGGCGACGCTACAGCTCCGCATGCCGCCGAGAGCCTGTCGTTTGTCGATGTGACCGACGTGACGTTCTATGAGCTTACCGAAGAGCAGATCGAGCGCTATGTTGCCTCCGGCGAACCCATGGACAAGGCCGGGGCCTACGGCATCCAAGGCACAGGCGGCCGCATGCTTGTGCACGATATTTCGGGTGACTTCTACAACGTGGTGGGCTTGCCCATCGCTCGCGTCGCACGCGCGATTCAAAAACTCTCGTAATTGCATCTGGCGCTGGGTATCCCCCAGCGCCTACAATTTTGCCGTACCGTACGGATCCCGACCGGGCATAAGGCCCGGCGGAAAACCGATAGGAGAAAACATGGACACACTGCTCGAAGCCATCGATGTTTGCAATGTCGATGGCTTTTGCTTTGGCAACTATACGGACGAGGAAGCTGGCACCGGCTGCACCGTAATCGTGGCGCCCGAGGGTGCCACCGGTGGCGTTGACGTTCGCGGCGGTGCTCCCGCATCGCGCGAAACCGACTTGCTGCGACCCGAGAACACCGTCGACAAGGTCCACGCCGTCTGCCTTTCGGGCGGATCGGCCTTTGGCCTCGAGGCTGCAAGCGGCGTGGCCCGCGAACTCGAGAGCCGCGGCATTGGTCTGCCCGTCGGCCCCACGCAGGTGCCCATCGTGTGCTCCAGCTGTATCTTCGACCTTGCCTTTGGCGACCCCACCGTTCGCCCCGACATTGAGGCCGGCATCGCCGCCGTGCGCGAGGCGCTCGACCACACCCCCACCAAGCTCGAACAGGGCAACGTAGGCGCCGGCACGGGCGCTACCGTGGGTAAGCTCATGGGCCCTGCCACCTGCATGAAGGCCGGCCTTGGCGCTGCCGCCGTGGCGCTCGGCCCCATCAAGGTGGGCGCCGTGGTCTCGGTCAACGCCTGTGGCAACGTTGTCGACCCCTTCACCGGCGAGTGGGTCGCCGGTATGCGCGCCGCAGCCGATAGCGACCAGATCGTCGACATGGAACTCGCAGCCTTTGCCGCCGCCGGATCCATGCAGATGCCGCTCGACCGCACCAACACCACCATCAGCTGCATCGTCACCAACGTGGAACTCACTAAGGCACAAGCCACCAAGGTCTCTCAGATGGCCGCAGACGCCTACGCACACGCCATCCGTCCCACGCACACCACCAACGATGGCGACACCATCTACACCCTCGCCAGCGGCAAACTGGGTGCCCAGGCAAGCGCCGCCGTTCCCCTAGACCTGCTGGGCATGCTCGCCGTAAGGGCTTTGCAAACCGCCATCGTAAACGGAGCCAAAACCGCCAAAACCTCCCACGGCATCCCAGGTGCTGCGAAGTAATCTCACTCGACCGTCGGCCGGAGGCGGGCGGGCATTACGTTTGCTGCCCTACAGTCCTATGCAAGACGAAGGCCACATTAAGTGGCCTTCTTTGCATGCGGAGCTCGCGACAAACGTAATGCCCGCCCGCCTCCGGCCGACTTCCAACCTTTTTCTTTTCAGCCCAGGCCCCTGTGTACCGCGCGTCGAAGATCTTCAAATTCAAATCATCTGAAAATCGATACTTATAGCAGAGGCCCCTTGGCCTTTAGTTTGATACAAGTTCCGCACGAGCCGGAAAGCACTTAATGTGCTTTCCGTGCGAGCAGGACTGTTCGCAGTAGCAAACTAAAGGCCAAGGGGCCCAGTCAACCCAACAGTATCGATAACTCAGCAGTTAGTTGAATTTGAAGATCTTTGAGGCAAGACGGTATAGGCCGAGTGTGGTTTTGTCTCCGGCACGACCGCGGAGGTTAGTGAAGAAGCCGACCACACCGTAACGTGCACGACGATACATACGCTCGTCATAGGCCTTCAAATCATTCCACAGCGTCTTCAGACGCTCATCGGCACAATCCTCGTCGGAAAGCTTGGTGAGCACCGAGCAGATCGCCATCATCATGGTGAAGTAGCCCATCATGTACGAACGCAGACGCGACGACTCGACATCGCTGTACAGGTGGTACGACTCCATCATGATACGCGTAACACGGAACTGCTGGTCCAGACGCTTGACCATCGTGGCCTCGTTGACACTCTGGCCCTCGCGACCGATAAAGTAGCGATAGAGGTCGATGTCGGCGTAGTACATGGTCTTGCAACGCGGCAGCGGCACGTAGGCGTAGATGTTGTCCACATAGAACGTGTGCGGCGGCATGGGCAGGTTGGACTCGCGCAGCACATCCGTGCGATAGCACAGGCTGTGCATGAGCAGATTCTGGTCCAAACGGAAATGGCCGATCTGGTCCCAGGTAAAGATCTTTTTTCGAGGCAGGGCAAACTTGTAACCAATGGCCGTATGCGTACCCTCGTAAACCTTCTCGTACACGTAGTTCGAGATAAACAGGTCAACGCGCTGGTCGCGCTCTTCAAAGCCGCGCAGAATCGACAGCATGGTCGAAAGGGCAGCGCCGTCAAGCCAGTCGTCCGAGTCGACGACCTTGTAGTAGGTGCCCTGCGCCTCGCGCAGACCCGAAAGGACGGCAATACCGTGGCCGCCATTCTCCTGGTGCACCGCGCGGATGATTCCAGGATAACGGGCCTCCCACTCGTCGGCCTTGGCGGCCGTCTCGTCCTTGGAGCCGTCGTCCACCACGATAATCTCGATATCGGTGGCGTAATTGCTCCCCTCCAAGATGGAGGTGATGCAATGGTCCATGTCCTTGGCGGCGTTATACGAGGGAATACCGAATGTTATGACTTTATGCATGGCAGGCGATAATCTCATCCGAAAGATCGAGGGCAGAATTGGTCACGGCATCCATATCGTAGTAACGATACTCGGCCAGACGACCCACCGGGTGGAAGTTTGTCAGGTTCTGGACGCGCTCAAGATAGCGCTCATAGAGCTCACGGTTCTCGGGCTCAAGAATGGCGTAATACGGCGTCTCGCCCGAGCCGGGCGTATAGGCCTTGGAGTACTCCTTCATGATGGTGGTCTTGCCGGGCAGGACCTGACCAGTCATGTTCTTGAACTCGGTAATGCGGGTGTAGTCCTCGCTCGTGGTGTAGTTGACGGTGCCCACGGGCTGGAACTGATCCATATCGAGCGTCTCGAACTTCATGTCGAGCGTGCGGTACGGAAGAGCGCCCAGGTCGAGGTTGAACAGCTCATCGAGCGGACCGGTATAGACGATCTCGCCGCCGTAGACCTTGCCGTCGACCTTGACGGTTGTCTCGTCGATCTCGAAGAGATCGCGAGCATCCACGTCGCAGAACACATCAATCAGGTCGTGGTCGAGCATGTGCTCAAACAGCGCCGTGTAGCCATCCTGCGGCATACCCTGGAAGGGGGCCTGCGGGAAGTAGCGGTCATCGTCGCCCACAAAGACGGGAACGCGGCCGGTGATCGAGGGATCGATCTGGTCGGGCGTCTGGCCCCACTGCTTCATGGTGTAATGCAAAAAGACGTTCTCGTAGACGTAATCGGCGACCTCGGCCAAGTCGGGGTCGTTCTTCTTACGCAGCTCCATGATGGGCACTTTGACATCCTTGCCAAAGGTCTCCACGAGCTTCTGATACAGCTCCTCGCCGCGCTCATCACCAAAGGCGAGCTTGAGACTCGCATGGTTGAAGGGCACGGGCATAAGGGTACCGTTGATGTTGGCGAGCACCTTGTGCTGATAATCCGTCCACTTGGTAAAGCGCGACAGGAAATTATGCACGCGCTCGTTAAAGGTGTGATAGATATGCGGACCGTACTCGTGGATCAGGATTCCGGCCTCGTCAGTGCAGTCATAGGCATTGCCCGCAATGTGGCTACGGCGCTCCAAAACGGCAACACGATAGCCGATGGTCTCGGCAAGACGGCGGGCGCAAACGGCACCGGCATATCCAGCACCGACGACAATCATGTCGTACGCGCCGGCGTTAAAGCCTTCAGGCAGGCCTGAGGTAATCTGCATCGATACTCCTTGTCAAAAGCCACGGGCTCGTTAGCTGGGCTTTTCTCGAACATTCTTCGAGACATATTTATCAGAGCGATTATAGCGCTAATGCGTCCTATAATGAGCTTGCCACACAAGGAAAGCTCAAGCACCGCGGCGTACATTATTGAAAGGTAAACCCGCTAGCAGCGGGTTTATTCGTGAACAGCCGGGCGCCTGGAGCTTAGCGAAACGCTTGCAAGGAGTAACATGAGCGATTTCCTAAACCGTATGAAGTCTGCCGCCAAGGCCGACCTTAAGACCATCGTCCTGCCCGAGGGCGAGGATCCGCGCACCATCGTCGCGGCCAACAAGATCATCGAGGAAGGCCTGGCCAACATCGTCATCCTGGGCGATCCCAACGAGATCAACGTCCCCGGCGCCACCGTCATCGATCCGCGCAACGCCGAGAAGCACGAGGAGTACGCACAGAAGTTTGCCGAGCTCCGCGCCAAGAAGGGCGTCACCATCGAGCAGGCTCGCGCCCAGGTGATGGACGCCACCTACTTTGGCACCATGATGGTCAAGATGGGTGACGCCGACGGCCTGGTCTCCGGCGCCTGCCACTCCACCGCCGACACCCTGCGCCCCGCGCTGCAGATCCTTAAGACCGCCCCGGGCACCAAGCTGGTCTCGGCCTTCTTCGTGATGTGCACCGACACCCCGCAGTTCGGCACCGACGGTACGCTGATCTTCGCCGACTGCGGCCTCAACATCAACCCGTCCTCCGACGAGCTATCCGAGATCGCCATCGCCTCCGCTCACTCCTGGTCCACCTTTATGGGCAGCGTCGAGCCGCACGTGGCCATGCTCTCCTACTCCACCATGGGCTCCGCCGGCGGCGAGGTCGCCAAGAAGGTCCAGGAGGCCGTTAAGTTCTGCAAGGAGAAGGCTCCCGAGCTCGCCATCGATGGCGACCTGCAGCTCGACGCCGCCATCGTTCCCACCGTCGCCCAGCTCAAGGCCCCCGGCTCCTCCGTTGCCGGCAAGGCCAACGTGCTTGTGTTCCCCGATCTCGAGGCCGGCAACATCGGCTACAAGCTGGTCCAGCGCTTCGCCGGCGCCGACGCTTACGGCCCCATCCTGCAGGGCATCGCCAAGCCGGTTAACGACCTTTCGCGCGGCTGCTCTGCCGACGACATCGTGGGTGTCGTAGCCATCACCGCCGTCCAGGCTCAGATGGCTGAGTAGCGGACGCACTCGCCCGAAGGCCGTACGGGCTAACCCCTGAAAACGTCCTCGACCAATGAAACGCCCCCGTTCTGCTCCTTCGGAGCTACGAACGGGGGCGTTGCTGGTGATGATCACTTTGGGACTGGAATTTCCGCCTGCTAGCAAAAAGGCCTCCTGAGTCGTTGCTCTGGAGGCCTTTCGCTTACTTGCAAATGCGCGCGTTAGTTGTTCTTGGTCAGACGCTCGACGTCGTGGGCGATCATGTATTCCTCGTCGGTGGGGATGACCATGACCGTGACGGCGGAACCGGCGGCGCTGATGACCTGCGGGCCGTTACCCACGGCCTCGCGGTTCTTGTTGTTGTCGATGCGCACGCCCAGCCACTCAAAGCAGTCGCAGAAGGCCTTGCGGATCGACCAGTCGTTCTCGCCAATGCCGGCGGTAAAGGTAATGGTGTCCACGCCCGCCATGGAAGCGATCATGGAGCCGGCCTGCTGCATGGCCTTGTAGGCGAACATATCGAAGGCGAGCAGGCAGCGCTCGTCGCCCTCGGAGGCGCGCGTACGGATGTCACGGGCGTCGTTGGAGATGCCCGAGATGGCACGCAGACCAGACTGCTTGTTCATCATGTCATCGACTTCCTGGTAGCTGTAGCCGCCCTCGCGCTGCAGGTAGCACACGGTAGCCGGGTCAATGGAACCACAACGGGTGCCCATCATCAGGCCGTCGAGCGGCGTGAGGCCCATCGTGGTATCGCGGCATACACCGTCCTCGATGGCGGCAAGCGAGGCGCCGTTGCCCAAATGGCACGAGAGCAGGCGGTGGCAGCGCGAGCCCAGGATCTCCTTGGCCATCATCCACTCATAGCGGTGGCTCGTGCCGTGGGCACCGTACTTGCGCACGTGGTACTTGTCGCACACGTCCTTGGGCAGCGCGTAGGTGTAGGCGACCTCGGGCATGGTCATGTGGAACGAGGTATCGAAGACGGCCACGTTGGGCAGCTCCGGATACTTCTCGCGGCAATACTCAATCGCCGCGGCCTCGCCGTAGTTGTGCAGCGGGGCGAGCGGGGCAACCTCGAGGATCTTAGCCATGACCTCATCGTCGACGACCGCGGAATCATCGAAGTGCCAGCCACCCTGAACGATACGGTGGCCGATGCCATCGATCGTAAAGTCGGTCTTCTCGAGCTCCTCGAGCACGCGCGCAATGGCGCAGCGATGATCGGGAAAAGGAATCTCCTCGGTCTGCTTGGCACCACCGTTCTCGGAGTGGCCAAAGATGCCCATGTCCGAGCCGATACGCTCGCAGTTGCCCTTGGCGAAAACCTCGCGGGTATCGGTATCCAAAAGCTGATATTTAAGGCTCGAGCTGCCGGCGTTGACAACAAGTACGTTCATGAGACTCCTTTGCAGTGCGATACGGTCGGCGCAGACCCCTTAAGGCGGCCGCATGTTAATAAGAAGTTATCACAACTTGATAAATAGCTATCAGGCATATCGCTCAACGAGACGAAAGAGGGGCTGAACGGCGCTCGGTCGTCCAGCCCCTCCCCTCTTGCAATTACTTGCCGTTGACGATGCGCTCGACGTCGGAAGCGATCATGAACTCCTCGTCCGTGGGGATGACGAAAATCTTGACCTTGGAATCCTTGGCAGACAGGCACCAAGCGCCGTCACCACGCAGGGCGTTGCGGGCATGATCCATCTTGACGCCCATAAAGGCCAGGCGGTCGGCAACGCCGGCGCGGACGGCCGGAGCGTGCTCGCCGATGCCGGCGGTAAAGACCAGGGTGTCCATACCGCACATAGAAGTGGCCATCTCGGCAGCCTTGGCGGCAATCTTGTAGACGAACATATCGAAGGCGAGCTGAGCCTCGGGGTCGCCAGCGGCAGCGAGCTCCTCGACATTGCGGCAGTCGTTGGTCTTGCCACCGGTCACAGCCAAAAGGCCGGACTTCTTGTTCATCATCTCGTCAACCTCGTCGAAGGTGTAGCCGCCCTCGCGCTGCAGGTAGCACACGGTAGCCGGGTCGATGGAGCCACAGCGGGTGCCCATCATGACGCCGTCAAGCGGGGTGAGACCCATGGTGGTGTCCATGCACTTGCCGTCCTCGATGGCGCACAGGGAGGCACCGGAACCGATGTGGCACACGACGACCTTGCGGGCCCCGCCGTTGGTCATCTCGGCGACCTTCTTGGAGATGTAGCGGTAGCTGGTGCCGTGGGCGCCGTACTTACGAATGTGCAGCTTGTCGCAAACATCCTTGGGCAGAGCGTAAGTCTTGGCGACCTCGGGCATGTTGAAGTGGAAAGCGGTGTCATAGACCGTGACGTTGGGCAGGTCGGGATACTGCTCCAGGCAGTACTCGATAACGTTGGCCTCGGGGTTATTGTGCAGCGGGGCGAGCGGAGCAACCTCGCGGATCTTGGCGAGGACGTCCTCGTCGACGAGGGAGGAATCACCGAAGTACCAACCGCCCTGAACGATACGGTGGCCGATACCCTCGATCTTGACGCCGTTGGCCTCGAGGTCCTTCAGAACGACCTCGATGGCGACCTTGTGGTCGGGGAACTCGATGTTCTCGGTCACCTTCTTGGAACCGTTGGCAGCGTGGGTGAAGGTACCGCCGGTAAAGCAGACGCGCTCGCAGGAGCCCTTTGCGGACACCTTGTGGGACTTGGTATCGATGACCTGATACTTAAGGGTCGAAGATCCTGCGTTGACGACCAGAACGTTCATGTGTCTCCCTACTAACAGGCGGTGTGGCGCCGCCAGGTTACATACGCTTCAATAATAAACCCAAACGCCCTCGCGCTCGGGTTTATTGCGTTGATATATAAGTTATCGGTGCTTGAGCTTCCGTTTCATTGCAAGGAAGAAGCGCCCTCAGATGAGGTTCTCGCCCAGGTTTTTGCCGCCGAGGACGTGCATGTGGAAGTGCATGACGGTCTGGCCGGCATTGACGCCCTTGTTGGAGATGACGCGGAAACCGTCCTCCAGACCCTTGGCCTTGGCGACCTCCTGGATGGCGTGAGCCATGGCGCCCATGGTCTCGGCCGGCACGTTGTCGGCGATGTCGCTGTAGTGCTTCTTTGGGATCACGAGCGTGTGGACCGGCGCCTGGGGGTTGAGGTCGTCGAACGCGATGACCTGGTCGTCCTCATAGACAACGGTCGAGGGGATCTCGTGGTTGGCAATTTTGCAGAAGATGCAATCACACATGGCTGGTTCCTTTCTCACAGACCAAGGTAATTATATTTGGTCGGGATGGTTAGAACGAGAGGTTGTCGTCCGTGTTGGCGGCTTCGCCGTCGGCGAGCACGTCGTTGCCGTCGACGTCCTTAAGGAGCACCGAGACCTTCTGCTCGGCATCGGACAAGCGGGTGCGCAGGCTTTTGAGGAGCTCGACGCCGCGGGTATAGCTCTCGAGCGACTCCTCGAGCTCCATATCGCCCGACTCCAAGCTGCGGATGATGAGCTCCAGCTCCTGAGAAGCCTGCTTGTACGTAAGCTGCTCAACCGGGGTCTTCTCTGCCATATCTGTTTCCTTTCCTAAGGGTCTATCACTGTGAAACGCGGCCTACTCGACCGTATCGACCGTTGCCGACACGGTGCCGTCCGCCATGCGCACGCGAATGGCGTCGCCCGGCTTAAAGGTCTTGGCGGTCGTAGCCACGCCGTCATCGCTGTACGCGATGGAGTAACCGCGGGCAAGCACCTTGAGCGGCGACAGGGCATCGAGCGAAGCCGCCGCTCGGCCCAGGTCGGACGCCGGCCTGCTGAGCATCGTGCGCCCCTGATGCTCTAGACGGGAGCTTGCGAGCATGAGCGCATGGCGCTTGCCATCGAGCCCCGAGGTGCTTGCGATCAAGCGCTCGGGCAGACGCTCGAAGTTGGAGCGGAAGGCCCCAACCGAGCGCGTTATGACGCCAGACAGACGATCGGCCGTCAAGGCAAGCTCAGACTCGCGACGCTCGACCATAAACGTTGGGTCGTTGAGGCACGGGCGGCACGCGGCTGCATCGAGCGCATCGCCCAGACGGGCCGTATAGGTATCCCAGGCGCGGCGACCGCGCTGATCGAGCATCTCCAGGTCGACCTGATCCGACCCGATCATCGAAGCCATCGCGGCGCCCAGACGCTGATGGCGCGTCTCGAGCACGTCGGCCAACTCCGTCATAGCCGGCGCCACCGATTCTGCCGCTGCCGTTGGCGTGGAGGCGCGACGGTCGCTCACCATGTCGCAGATCGAGGTATCGGGCTCATGCCCAATGCCCGTCACCACGGGCACGGGACAGGCCGCCACCGCACGGGCAAGCCCTTCGTCGTTAAAGGTCATAAGGTCTTCGAAGGAGCCGCCGCCGCGCACCAGCAAGATACAATCGGGCGCCGGCGTAATGGCGGCGGCGCGGCGCAAGCCTTCAATAAGCTCCGCCGGCGCACCCTCGCCCTGGACCTTTGCACCCACGCAGACAAGCTCGACGAGCGGGTTGCGACGGCGCAGCGTACGCTTGACGTCGTCGATTACGGCGCCCGAAAGCGAGGTGACGACCGCCACGCGCGAGCAAAACACCGGGATGCGACGCTTGCGTGCCTCGTCCATCAGGCCCTCGCGGCGTAGCTTTTCGGCCAACTGAGCCACCTGCTGACGCAGCAAGCCCTCCCCCGCCAGCGAGAACGAGCGGGCAACGAAGCTCATGCGACCCGTAGGCTTGTAGAGATTGAAACTGCCCCTAAAGCTCACCTGCATGCCATCACGCAGATCGAAGGTACGCTTAAGGTAGGCGCCCTTCCAGATGATGCAGTCGACGGCCGCCGAGTCGTCCTTGATTTGGAAGTAGCAGTGGCCGCTTCGGGCATTGGGACCGCGGAAACCCGTGACCTCGCCCAGAACGCTCAGCTGCGGAATGGCATCGAGCGCACCGGCAGCGATCTCCACCGCTTGGCTCACGCTGAGCTCTTTGCGCTCCTGCTCGTCCGATCCGTCGAACTCGGCGGAAACGGCATTGCCGGTTAGATTCCAGCCTGCCACGCAGCCCCCTTTCGTCATCGTGCACATGGGCTCCGGCCCTGCGCTAATTCAAATCCAACACATAGTACAGCGCCGCGGGGACACAAATCCCCGCGGCGCCCGTCGGTCCCACTTGTTATCGGTTGGAGTTTCTGTTGTAACGAGCCATAAGGTAGAGCAGCTGAATAATCGAGGTGAGTGCCGCAGCCACATAGGTAAGCGCGGCTGCCGTCAGCACTTTTTTGGCACCGTTGACCTGCTTGGAACTCATGCCCGACTGCTCGATATACGCCACGGCGCGTCGGCTGGCATCGATCTCAACCGGCAGCGTAACCAGCTGGAATAGCACGCTAAACGAGAAGAAGATCAGCGCGAGGGTCGTGAGCCCTGCTATGTTCATAAACAGGCCCATGAGCAGCACGATGGTCCAAGTGTTCTGGGTAAAGTTGACGACCGGCACGAGGGCGGTGCGTACCTTCATCATGGCATAACCGCTTTGACGCTGGGCGGCATGGCCCGCCTCGTGGCAGGCGACGGCAACGCTTGCGACCGACCCGCCAGAACGGTTGGCATCCGACAGATACAGGTTGTTGTCCTGCGGGTTGTAATGATCAGTGAGCTCACCGGCGACGCCCTTGATACCCACGGCGTTGCAACCGTTGGCGTCGAGCATGCGGCGAGCGACCGTGGCACCCGTGTCGCCGTCCGAGCGAACCTTGGACCAGGTCTTGTACGTCGAGTTGATATAGCTCTGCGCAGCAAGGCCAAGCACTGTACAAACAAGAACAACCAGCAGGTACAGCGGGTCGATGCCAAAGCCGTAACCATAATAATAGGGCATGCGAATTCCTTCGAATCGAGTTACACGTTGGAGGCATTCTACCCACTCAAGCGGCTAGGCTTCCTTATAGCAATTCAATTTTGCCATCTTTGACCGTCAACCCCATATTGCCCGAGAGTAGATCGTCCAGGCGCGAGCCCACAAGCTCAAAACGCCAACCTTCGCGCAGGGGGCTCTGCTCGGGATGCTCGATGTAGTCGGCCAGGTCGTCGCGCGAGGCAATGACCGAGGTCGCCACACCCGAACGCTCGGCAACCAAGCGGATAAGCGCATACATAAGGTCAGTCACGCTCTCCAGCTCCGGCGAAATCTGGCGATGCCCGCGCACCATGAGCGGCAGGCGATCGTGCGGGCAGCTCGCGCCGCGCTTGATGGCCATCAACGCACCGTCCACATCGCGCTCCCCCAGCTGGTCGGTGCCGCGGATGCTGCGGAACTCCTCAACGCGCACGGGATTGCGCTTAACGAGCGCCAGCAGCGTATCGTCGGACATGACCCACTTGCGTGGGATGTTGCGGCGCTCGGCGCGGTCCTCGCGCCAGGCGGCGAGCTCGCGCGCAATGCCCAGCTGATGGCGGCTGCACGAGTTAATGCGCTTGACCTTGCGGAATGCCTCATGGCGGTCGGCGCGGTAGTGCGACTCGTCGGCCAGCGGGCGCAGCTCATCGAGCACCCAATCCACACGACCCAGCTCGCGTAGGCGGCTCATCATCTCGGTATAGGCAACGATCAGATACTTGACGTCATCGATTGCGTACTCAATCTGCTTATCGGTCAGCGGACGGCGCGACCAATCGGTCAGTGACTCGGTCTTGGGCAATGAGACGCCGCAAAACGTCTGCACGAGCGCGCCGTAGGAAATCTGCTGGCGCTCGCCCAAAAAGGCGGCGGCCACCTGCGTGTCAAAAATGGGACGCGGCAGCACGCCCACGGTATGGAGCATAACCTCCATATCCTGTGAGCAGGCGTGGAAGACCTTGGTCACGCTCTCATCGCCCATAAGCTCGGCGAGCGGCGACAGGTCGTCGATCACCAGAGGATCGACCGCGACGCTCTCGGCGGGGGTGGCAATCTGGACCAAGCACAGGCGCGGGTGGAACGTGCGCTCGCGCAAAAACTCGGTATCGACGGCAATCGCCTCGAACTCGCGGGCGCGCTGGCAAAAGTCGAGTAGAGCCTGATGTGTGGAAATGTACATATCAACCCATCGAATAAGGTTAGGCCCGAAAAACACGGGTAGGATATCGGCATTGCCCTACAACTATACTCGGTTAGTCACAGAACGGGAACGTAAGTATGCGCTGCCTTATCATCCACAACCCGGCATCGGGCCCCAGCTCAGATGAAATCTTCGCATTCACGCACGCCCTTGCACAGGGTGGCGACGAGGTCGTGATGCGTTTTATCGGCGATGGCATGGAACCCGAGGACGCCGTGGCAGACGTGCGCGAGTTTGATCGCGTGGTGATTTCGGGCGGCGACGGCACCGTCTCCAACGTGCTCGACCAAATGCGCGGATGCGACGTCCCCACGCTCGTCTTCCCCTCCGGCACGGCCTGCCTGTTCTTCAACAACATCGGCAATGCCCCTGAGGCCGCGGCACTCGCCAAGGCCTGCCGCGTCGGCCGCACCGTCAAGGCGGATATGGGTGAGCTCTTTTGGCTCGACGAGAACGGCAACGAAAAGCGCCACGGCTTTATTATCATCGCCGGCTCGGGCTACGACGCCGAGATCATGATGAAGGCCGCCCCCACCAAAAACGATATCGGCGAGATCGCCTATTTCCTGTCGGCGCTCGCCACACCCAACCCCACGGTGGCGCACTTTACGATTGAGCATGACGGCATTGTCGAGGAGCTCGATGGCATCTGCTGCATGGCCGGCAACACCTCGGTCATCCAAAACGACATCAACCTGTTCCCCGATTGCCGCATGAACGACGGCATGGTCGACATCGCGGTCATCGAGCCCGTAAAAACCGTGCAGCTGCTCCCGACCGTGATCACCGCCGCACTCGACCCCGCCGGCAAGGTGCTCGGCCGTCCGCAGTTCAAGATCATCCAGACCAAAGAAGCCAAGATCACCTGCACCCCGTCGCTGGGCATGCAGTTCGATGGCGAAATCATCTCCAGCAACTCGGGCGTCTTTGGAGCCCGCGCGCTTCCGCAATGCCTCGACCTCATCGTCGACGAATTCTCCCCACTCGGAAAATAGGAGGACCCAATGAACGACAATCCCCTGCTCGGCTTTATCGTCATCGTTCTGGCCATGCTCATCGGCTATGCGATTAACGTGATCCACCGCCGGAAGAAGTAATTCCACATTGGTATGATATTCATCCAATCATCGTCTCCCCCGTTGTTTATGCATTTGCCAAACAGCGGGGGATTTTTCTTTGCGCCCCGTGCAAGGTGCTTTATTCAGGTAGAGTAATTGCAGGGTGCCTTTATTTAAGTAAAGCTACATAATGAGTATTCTTATCCGTTCATCGCATATTTTAGGACGCTCATCGAGTATTTCATCGAAATAGATGAATACTCTTTAGACTTCCTATAGGCTAATAGATGTATTTATTAGCTGAGATTCCACATAGCTTTGCGGGGTCTCAACAGTTGGGAGGGATCATGAGGTTTACTCATCCCGTCAACACGCTCAAGAAGCTTGGCTGCAGCCTTGCATTCGGAGCAGCGGCCATTATGGCCATGCCGACCTCGGCGCTCGCTTGCACCCAGATCTACATGGGCAGCAAACTCACGGCGGACGGCAACACGTACTACGGCCGCGCAGAGGACTTTAGCCCGCGCTATATCAAGCACTTTGGCATTGAGCCTGCGCACAAGGACGGCAGCGAGTATAGCTCGCTCGAATCAGGCTTTGAGTACAAGTCCAAGGGCGCGACCTACCGCTACACCTTCGTTCGCGACAACCCCTCTCAGTGGGAAGATCGCTATGACGCTTATTCCGAGGCTGGCATCAACGAGAAGGGTGTCTCCTGCTCTGCCACGCTGAGCACCTCCTACAACGAGAAGGCTGAGGAGGCCGACCCCATTACCGAGGAGACCGGCATCGGTGAGTACAATTACGCCAGCGTCATCCTGGGCGAGAGCGCCACGGCCCGCGAGGGCGTCGAGCTCCTCGGTAGCCTGGTCGACGAGCAGGGCATCTGCACCAACGACCAGGTCATCATCGCCGACAACAACGAGACCTGGCTGTTCGCCGGACTTTCTGGCCATCAGTGGATTGCCATGAAGCTCACCGACGACATCGCCTCGGTCAACCCCAACATCGGCAACCTTAACTACAAGGTCAACCTCGACGACACCGAGAACTGCCTCCACTCCAAGGGCATCGAGTCTATGCCTAAGGAGAAGGGCTTTGCCGAGTACACCGACGGCAAGTTCGACGTCGCCAAGACCTACGGCGAGGAGATTGGCGAGGCCGGCATGCACCAGTGGTCGCGCTATATCCAGGGCCGCAATTACTTCATGGCTCCGCTTGCTGAGGGCACCGACTACGAGATCGTCAAGGACGAGCGCGAAGACGCTCGCGCGACGACCGGCGCCCTGATCCACGAAATGCAGCCGCTGTTCTTCCAGCCCGGCAAGTCCGACTGGAACACCTTTGAGATGATCCGCAGCTTTGCCACTCGTGGCGAGAATGTCGCCGGCCTCAACGCCAACACCGACGGTGCCTATGCCATCGGCTCCAACCGCAACACCGAGATCCACACCTTCCAGATCCGTCAGGGCATGGACCCCGAGATCGCGACCATTCAGTGGGAGATGCTCTCCAACGCCGAATTCTCCGTCGCCATCCCCTTCTACTCCGCACTGCTCACCGAGGTCAGCCCCTACTTCAGCGATCAGGATGTCTCCTTCGATCACTGCGAAGAGGAAGACGTCGTGAACAACGAGGAGCCCAAGAACTCCATCAACTACGTCCTCATGGACATCAACACACTCGCCTATGAGAACCGCGACCACTGCGCCACCGGCGTCCGCGCCTATCTCGACGCCCTGCAGAAGGAACTCATCGAGCAGAACCTAACCGTCGACGATGCTATGCAGGCCACTGAGGGCACCGAGGCCCGCACCGCCCTGGCAAACAAGGCCGGCAAGGCTGCCACCAAGAACACCTACCTCAAGTGCAAGGCTATGCTCGAGGAGATGCGTGACTACCTCAAGGAGGAGGATTTCTCCGAGGAGTTCGTCCCGAGTGACTACGATGCCGACAACGACTGCCTGGTCGAGTCCATCACCTACGCCGACGAGGCCCTCTCCGATGAGGATGTAGCCGAGCCCGAGGTCAAAGAGGAAGAGGCCACCGAGGAGAAGTCCGAAGGCAACAACATGGCTGTCATGGCCGTTGGCGCCGTCGTCATCATCGGTGTCTGCGCCTACGTGATCTATCGTCGCAAGAAGGCCTAAGGCCCTCATGTCCTAGCTGAGCGGGCAAGGCAGCGATGGCAGCCTCGCCCGCTCAGCCCGCTCTTTTGACCGGCGGGAAACCCGCCTGAAATCTTTTTAAAAAAGATTTCCCCGCACACACTTCGCTGTGCTATAGTGCAGCGCAACAGCAACTAGGTGCGACCGTGCCACGGCATCACGAAAGGAGCCACCAACATGAAGAACACGATGAACTCTCTCAACAACTGGTGGTGGCGTGATGCGAATACGATCGGTCGACAGTGAGTCCCTCACGCCTGTTTTTGCGCTCTAGGTGATTGGAAGGCCTCCGGTTTCGACCGGGGGCCTTTTTCTATCTCGAGCCCGATCGCATTCGCATCACGCGCCTCCGCTTTTCTCTTGCACTCCCATTCCGAAAGGATTTTCACCATGTCTCAGAACACCACCGCCGCCCAGCCCCGCACCGTCCAGACCGCCGACCGCGGCAAACTCGATGTCCGCGCCCTCGTCCTGCTCGCCATCCTGCTCGCCGCCGGCTTCATCCTCAACTTCACCGTCGGCAAGGCAATCTCGGGCATCTCGGGCGGCATGATCAGCCCCGAGTTTATCATCTCGGCCTTCTGCCTCACCATCCTGGTCGTTCGCCCCAACATCGGCCAGGCGCTCGTCATTGGCCTCATCTCGGCTGCCGTGATCCAGATCACCACCACCTCGCCGTTCGTCGATTTTGCCGCCGAGGGCATCGCCGCCATGCTCATGGCCGTCATCGTCAACGCTGCCAAGGACGGACAGGTCAAGTCTGCCGTCGCCATCGTCGCAACGTTCGTGACCACCTTTGTCTCGGGCGTCATCTTCATGGTCATCAAGATGGCCATGCTCGGCGTGGTGGGCGAGCTCGCCGCCGCCATGCTGCCCGTCGTCGCCATGACCGCCGTCTTTAACGCCATTCTGGTCGGCGCTCTCTACTTGCCCATCCAGAAGGCCCTTAGGCTCAATTAACCCGCTCGGCTTTACGAGCCACCCCATCTTGGCGTTCATTCGTCGCTCGCGTACCCAAGTACGCTTCGCTCCTCTTTCGCGCCAACCTGGAGCCCCTCGTAAAGCCGTCTCCGCACTCCACCAACAAAGACCGTCCCAAACGACTAGCTTTTGGGGACGTTCTTAAACGACTAGTCATGTAAGAACGTCCCCAATGACTATGAAAGGTATCCATGGAAACGATCATCAACGTCGACGATGTCTCGTTCTCCTATGGCACGCAGACCGAGCAGGCGCTTAGCCACATCTCGCTCAGCGTGAACAAGGGAGATTTCATCGGCATCATCGGGCCCTCGGGCGCCGGCAAGTCCACGCTTTCCGCCTGCCTGTCGGGCGCCGTGCCCCACCACTACACCGGCACGTTCTTTGGGTCCGTCATGGTTGACGGCCACGACACCTGCGAGGTCTCGCTCACCGACGTATCGCAGATCGTCGGCAGCGTGCTGCAAGACATCGACACGCAGATGGTCGCCTCCGTGGTTGAGGATGAGATGCTCTTTGGCCTCGAGAACTTTGGCGTGCCGCACGACCAGATTGAGCAGCGCGTCACCGAAACCCTCGAGACCGTCGGCATCAGCGACCTGCGCGACCGCGAGATCGCCACTCTCTCGGGCGGACAGAAGCAAAAGGTAGCCATCGCTGCCATCCTCGCTATGCGTCCGCGCGTCTTGGTTCTCGACGAGCCCACCGCGGCACTCGACCCCGCCAGCTCCACGTTGGTCTTCGAGACGCTACGTGAGGCAAACCGCGCGCTTGGAATCACCATCGTCGTCGTTGAGCAAAAGGTAGCCCTGCTTTCGGAGTACTGCAATAGAGTGTTGGTGCTCAACCAGGGCGAAATCGCGCTGCAGGGCGAGCCGCACGAGGTTTTCGCGTATACCGATGAGCTGCGCACAATCGGCGTCGACTGCCCGCGCGTCACGCGTATCTTCAATAGCCTCCAGGCCGATGGCCTGGTAAGCGGTACCCCTTGCTTGGATGTCGATGAGGCCGCGCGCCTGATTTCGGGCATCGTCGACCCCGCACACGCAAGCAGCGACATTCAGGCACCCGCCGGCTCACCGCACGCACCGTCGTTGCGCCCGCACGCCAAGGACGCCGAGCCCGTGCTCACCTTCGACCATGTTGAGTTTGCCTATCCCAATGGCGGCGCCGCCGTCCACGACCTCAACCTGACCCTCTATCCCGGCGAGCTCGTGGGCATCGTCGGCCAAAACGGTGCCGGCAAGACCACGCTCACCAAGCTGCTCACAGGCCTGCTTAAGCCCGCCTCGGGCAGCGTGCGCGTCACGGGACTGGATACCGCAGCCGTTCCCACAAGCCGTATCGCCCGCGAAGTCGCAACCCTCTTCCAAAACCCTGACCGTCAGATCTGCAAGGACACTGTGCTCGACGAGGTCGCCTTTGGCCTGGAGCTTGGCGGCATGGACCGTGCCGAGGCTCTGCGTCGTGCCCAGCTCGTCATCGGCCGCTTTGGCTTGCCAGCCGACGAGGCGCCCTTCTCGCTTTCGCGCGGTCAGCGCCAGATGGTGGCACTCGCCTCTGTCGTGGTCGTAGAGCCCAAGATCGTCGTGCTCGACGAGCCCACGAGCGGCCTTGATTACCGCGAGTGCATGACCGTCATGGAAACGGTGCGCACCATGGCCGAGCGCGGTTGCGCCGTTATCATGGTCTGCCACGATATGGAAGTCGTTTCGGATTTTGCCGAGCGCATTGTGGTAATGGCCGACGGTCGCATCCTCGACCGCGGCCGCACGCACGAGCTATTCTCGAACATCGATCTCATGCGGCGTGCCTACGTGGAGCCTCCCCAGGTTATTGAACTCTCGCGCCGTCTGGCATCTTCCGTCTCGCCCGCTTTTGCGCAGGTGAGCGAGGTCACCGATGTCGTTCGAATTACCAAGGAGATGGTCCACCGTGGTTAACGTCATCGACTACATGCCGGGCGATACGCTACTGCATCGCCTGAACCCCGTCGTCAAACTGGGCCTCGCCGCCGCCATCATCGTCGGCATCTTCTTGTCCGACACCCACGTAGCGCTGCTGGGCTTTTTGGCACTCACCCTTGCGCTGGGTGCCTATGCCGGCGTCGTCGACCGTCTGTTCTCGCTGCTCAAGTTGCTGATCCCGCTCGCGCTTATCATGCTGGTGCTCCAGCTGGCCTTTATGCGCGATGGCAACGTGGTGTGGGGCTTTATCACCGACACGGGCCTCATCACAGGATCGAAGGCCTGTCTGCGCCTACTGGGTGTGGCGTTACCACTCATCCTCATGCTCATGGTGACCAAGCTCAACGACCTTGCCAACGCCTGCGTCGAGGTGCTGCACGTACCGTATCGCTATGCCTTCACCTTTACCACGGCGCTGCGCTTTGTGCCGGTGTTTGGTCAGGAGATGAACGCCATCATGGAGGCGCAGACCGCACGCGGCGTCGAGTACGACACCAAGAACCCCATCAAGAAGCTTAAGCTCATGCTGCCGCTGTGCGTGCCACTGCTCATCTCGAGCGTGGGCAAGACCGATGCCACAGCCTTGGCGGCAGAACAGCGCGGCTTCTATCTGCGCACGCGCGCCAGCTCGTACAAGCGCTACCCCATCAAGGGCCTGGACATCGCCGTGCTCATCGTCAGTATCACCCTCATCGCCATCGGCTTCCTGTTCTAGTTCACCACCGACAGCAACCGCCCAACGCAAAAGGCCTCGGCTCGCACCAAACGAGCCGAGGCCTTTACTGTTTCACCAGATAAAACCTACCAAAATAAACCTGTCCCTTTTTGGCAGGTCGGAAGCTAGAGGCGGTAGGGGGCGCCGCTGCGGATGATGGATTCGCGCACCAGGACATCCATGGCATCGAGGGTGATCTCGGGCATCTCTCGATACTTCTGCAGCACCGATAGCTCGGTGCAGGCCAGAATGACACGGTCGCAGCCGCTACGGGCGAACTCCCACATCACGCGGTCGAACTTATCCATATCGGGCTCACGTCCGGCTTTCACATCATCGTAGATAAGCGACATCACATCGTTCTGACGTTTCTCGCTGGGATAGACGACCTCAACACCCGCAGCCTCGCATTCGCGGCCGTAGACGCCCGCGCCCACGGTTCCGTCGGTGCCCATAATGCCAATCTTGTGCACCGGCTCGGCCGGCATACTCAGGTTGGGGTCGAACTCGCACTCCCCCATCACCGCACCCGCAAGGGCATAGCGCACCGACTCGCGCGGCATGTGGATAATCGGCACCTTCGTAAACGACTGGATCTGGTCGTAGAAGTAGTGTGACGTGTTGCAGGGAATAGCTATGTGCGCGCAGCCCAGCGACTCGAGCGCTTGGGCGCACTCCTTCATAGTCGCCAGCAGCTCGGCATGGTCACCGGTCTTGATGGCCAGCGTGCGGTCGGGCATGGTCGACTTGGAAAGCACCACCATGTCGATATGCTCCTGGTCGCACGTAGCCGCCGTATGGCGTACTACCTGGTCGTAGTAATACGACGTGGCCTCGGCGCCCATGCCGCCGATAACTCCCAGCTTTTCCATCGCCGCCTCCTTGGTGACGCCCACGCAATTGCGCGCTTCATACCCGCGCCCGCCCGATATATACCGGACGGGCGCTACGCTCGTCTACTTGTAATACGTCTTGAACAGCTTATAGTGACGCAGTTTGGTGTGCCACATGCGCAACCAGCGGTTAAAGACAAAGTCTCCCTTCATAAACGAGGGATCGGCGCCCTTGCCCTCCTTGGCAAGACGATGCACCTTCGCGCGCAGCTCGGGAGCCTTGACGTACTTGTCGACGACGCCCATGGGGACGACCATCCACAGCGCCTCGTCCTGCGCCGTCACAAACTCCGGTTCAAACGGGCGATTGGACACATACTCGTCCACAACATACTTGGCAACGTTAAAGCCACTGTTGGTGACGTAGTAGTTGCTGCGACCTTGGCGCGTGTTGAAATCGAAGAACTTAAACGAGCCGTCGCGCTCGTCGTACTTAACGTCAAAGTTGGAATAGCCCACAAAGTGAAGGTCCTCGAGCAACTTGCGCACGCCGCCCATGAGTTCATCATTGGGCTCGGTGATGATGCAGGCGTGATTACCGACGCCATGGGGCTGATGCTCCTCGAGCAGCACGTGACCCAGGCACATCATACGCACCTTGCCGTTACGGTCGGAATAACTGGTGAGCACGCGCATGTACTCGTCGTTGCCGGGCACGCGATCCTGCAAGATCAGGTCGTCGGTGTAGCCGCTGGCATACGAGTCGCGAATGACCTGTTCCAGCTCGGCACGGTCGGCAATCTCATAGGCCTTTTTCTGGCCCTCGAACTCGTGCTGCCACCACATGATGCCGTCAGAAGGCTTCAGAATCATCGGGTAGGGAAAATCGATCTGGTCGAGCACTTCGGCAGGTGCCTCGCCTTTGGCGTTCAGCATCGCCATGGTGAAGGTAAAGGTATGTGGATAGGGCACGCCATGCTTCTCGCACAGCTCGTAGAAGATCTCCTTCTTCTGGCACTGCTCAAGCATGCTATAGGGAGCGTAAGGCGCGACGATGTTATCCGCCAACTCATGGGCATCCTTGGCCTGAGCCACGAGGGCAACATAGTTATCGCCACAGCCCACAAGGACAATCGTCTTATCGGCATGCGCTTGGGCAATGCCGTTGACGGTCCTGAGCATCACGGGCATGGTATCGATATCCACGTTGGGCGTGTAGTCGATAATCTGGCTGCGGTACGCGGGACCCGTCTGGTACTTGCCAAAGACCAGGCTCTTGACCTGGTACTCCTCGTAGAAGGCGCGCGCCACCGAATAGGCGTTGATGTCGCCTCCGAGCAGCACGGGAATGAACTCGCGCTCTGTAAACTGCAATGCCATGGAAACTTCCTATCATGAACTGCCCACACAACGGGCGGTCTTTGCGCAACTGATTTATTCTAGCGTGCCAAACCGCCGGCGCCCAAAGCTCCACCGTATCTATGGCAATCAGCGCAATTATCCAGCATGAAATCCGCCCTCGCCGTGATGGGACCCTGTAGTTGCAAAACCCCACATGAGGCGACTTTTGATAAACAAAAACCCTCTCGACAGGGTTCCGTAACGTTAAAGTTGAACTCTATGGTTTCTCAACAATTCATCATAACTGCAGGTCAAAGCCAAAGTCTCAAGTTCAACTTGACCCTTTGGAACCTTTAAGGTTCAAGTTGAGGTCGAAAGCAGTAGTAGAATACCGTTCGAACCATAACCTACGATTGATTGCAGAGGGACTGGATGCAGCATTCGAATCATCGCACCGCAGCGCTCATCGCGTCGAAGCCGGCTCGTATCATCACGAGCGCCGCGCTCGCCGTTGCGCTGACGGCCACACCGATGCTCTCCCCCGTTGCGGCGTGTGCCGCCTCGCAGGCAACGCAGGACCAGCTTTCCGCAGCCCAGCAGAAGATCGAAGCCGCCACGAGCGCCTACAACGACGCCCGCACCAAACTCGATGACCTGCAAAAGCAGATTGACTCCAATGAGGCGAGCATCGAGGAAATCGAGGCTAAGCTTCCCGAGCAGCAGGCCAAGGCAAGCTCTGCCATGCGCGATCTGTACAAGTATCAGAAGGGCACCAATCCCATCGTGAGCTTCCTGGTCAACGCGCAGAGCCTGGGTGAGTTCATCACGACCTGCAAATACACCAACCAGATCACGAGCTCGAGCGTCGACGAGATCGAAGAGCTCAATAACATGCAAACCGAACTCGAGCAGAACAAGGCCGAGCTCCAGCAGGCCAAGTCTCAGCTTGAGGCGGAGCAGAAAAACGCCGAGGATGCGCTGGCGCAGGCCCAGCAGCTCCGCAGCGAGGCACAGGCAAAAGCCGAGCAGGAAAATGCCGCCGAGCTTGCCAAGCTTGAGGCCGATAAGGCCGCTGCCGCCGAGAAGCTCTCGGGCGAGGGCGTAAGCGGCAGCAATTCCAGCAGCCAGGCCACCAACACCAACACCACCATCGGCACCACGGTGAACAACGCCAATACCGGTAGCTCCGATTACGATTCGTTCATTAATGAGTGGACGGGCCGCATCGACAATTATCTCGCCGGCTCCCCCATGGCAGGCCAGGGCTACAACTTTGCCGTCGCCGCTTGGAATACCGGTGTCGACCCCCGTTGGTCCCCCGCCATCGCCTGCATCGAGAGCACCAAGGGCGCTTATTGCGCCAATTCTTACAACGCCTGGGGCTGGAGTGCACGTGGCGGCGGTTGGCGCAGCTTTGGCAGCTGGAGCGAGGGCATCTCCGCTCACGTTGCCTATCTGGGCGCCAACTACGGCTCCACCCTTACCCCGGCAGCGGCCAAAAAGTACTGCCCGCCCACGTGGCAGGACTGGTACAACAAAGTCGCCGCTCAGATGAACCGCATCTAAGTGCAACTGCAAAGGGCCCCAATGGGGCCCTTTTCTTTTAGGTAGCGGAGGTATCGACGACGCCGGTCGCATTGGCAACCGCGACTATGACGATCATGCATAGGAGCAGCACACCCAATGCCTTGAGCCAGAGTTTCGCGAGCTTCTTGCCGCGATAGCTGTCGAGCAGTGCGAATCGCCGACGAAGACGGCGCTTATCGAGCAGCGCAAAATGCATAAGCACCATAAGGCCATCGACAAAGAAAAAATACTCGATTATGAGAAGCCACGTCGGGTAGCTTTGGTTTGCTCCCGTGGGGTGAAAGACGGCAAAGTGACTTCCGGCAAAGAACACAAGCAGTGAGAAGCAGACGAGCGTATTCCAAATACGCCCCAGAGACTCCGGAACGCGAGAGAGCAGACCGCATGCAACAGAGGCGGCAGGCCTAGGAAGCCCTGCGGGGTTCTGGAGCCCTTGGGGCGTCAACACCGTCTCCGAGGCCGGAGTACGGACAAGCACAGGCGCAGGAGGCCGCACGGGGCGACTTAGATCGTATGCCGCGCGCGTCGCCCGTCCCAACGCTTCCGCGCTCGCAAAACGCTTGGCCGGGTCGAGCGCCATCGACATGCAGACGGCATCGGCAAGTGGAGTGGGAATGCCGCGCGCCTCGCATTGCTCGCGCATGTCGAGCCCTGGTTTAGGGTCGACTCCCGTCAAGCAGAAGAACAACAGGGCGCCAAGTGCGTAGACGTCGCTTCGCACGCTCGTCTGCCCAAACCCATACTGCTCGGGCGGCGCATAGGGCCGTGTCCCAAACTTGACGGTATCGGCATCGGCGCCATCGCGCCATACGCGCGCGATCCCCAAGTCGATAATCACCAGCGATGAAAACGTCAGGCCGTCATCAGGCGTATAGTTGGCACCTGTCACGATGATATTCGACGGCTTGAGGTCGCGATGGATCACCGGCGCCGACGTTTCCCCCGCCATTGCAAAACCGGCATGGAGCTCGCCCACGGCGTCGCATAGGGCAGGATACAATTCACGCGCATAATCGGGGGTGGCTCCCAGACGGTACACCAGCGCCCCGAGCGTCTCCCCTTCGATGTATTCCATAACCACGTTGAGCTCGTCGCCCACACGACGACAATCGACGATTCTGGGCAGGTGCTCAAAACGCCTGCCTGCCCGCTGAGCGGCAAACAGACACTCGTATGCCCCGCCGATTTGAGCCGAAGCATCGATGCGCTTACGGACAAAGGGGCCGAGCGAACCACCGCCGGTTCCTTCAAAGTACACAAGCTCGGTTGTTTCAACGGACGAGCGCTTAAGTACACGCTCCACGCGATAGCTGTCGTCACGATCGAGCGACGCCAGGTGCTCGGCAAGCGCTGCGGTCAGCTCATCATCGTAATATGTTGGGGTCTGATTATCCATAGCCTCCATCATAGCGCAGGGCGCAGACACCCCATGGCATCCGCGCCCCGTTCGTTTGCATCGTTGTTCGGCAGCTCCGCCGGCTCAGATATCAGCCGCTAACTCACCGTCTCCTCGCCAAAGCGATACAGCTCCTCGTTGACCTTTTGGAGGCTGCACCCGCGATCGATACAGAAGATGATGATCGCATCGCGACGATCCTTGCAGTTAAGGACGCTTACCCCGGCAGCCGTCAGCGCACGGTTAGTCTCTTTGAGCGTCAGCGCCATCGCAAAGGCAATCTGCAGCACCTTATTGCGGCTCGGATGACGCGCACCGGTAAAGATCTGATAGCCAAAGGTCTCATTGAGATCGGCCATACGAACCACGCGCGAGCGCTCCAAGCCCTTTTCCTGCAGCAGTTGCTTCAGGTAGTCCGAAAGCGACGGGGTGGCAAAGTCGTGCTCCTTGATATAGCCATCGATGTTTGGCGCGTCGAGAAGCTCATTGAGTAACTCGTCAGTCAGCTTTTTATCGGGCATACGACCTCACCTCCCCCAGTGCATGCAACATGCTAGAAACCGCTTACGTCCGAACGCTCCCAGCTAGCAACCTGGTCGGGAGACACCGTACCCAGCGCCTCGAACTTCCAGGAGCCGCCCGCCTTCAGATGATTGGTGTTTGCAAGAGCCGTTCCAACCTGGTTGCCATCGGCATCATACAGAACATATTCAATCTGAATGTAGCTCTTTTCCTTGTCCGTGTTATTGGTCAGCGTGCCTGTGATCTTATAGGTAAACTGATTGGAAGTGTCTTCAGCCTCGTCAGCAATGGTATACGGTTCTTGCGGTTCTTTTTGCTCCTCAGCCTGCTGTGCCGTCTCGGCAGGTTTTGCCGAATCGCTCGCAGACGAATCGGTTGAGTTGCCGCCCATAGAGCCCACGGCACCGACAATAACCAGCACCACGATGATGCCTAGGACAATCTTGCCGATCGGCTTCTTTCCCTCTTTTGCCATTATTCATCCTTCCTACGATCCGGCTACCGTGCCGGCACACAGCACATCGTAGGAAGGATTGAACTTGAATTCATTAGCTGAGAGCTAAGGTTGCGGTAAACGGCCAATGCAGTTATCCAAACGCCGAGCAAACGCACTTTGCGCGACCGTCTGCCAGCAGTGATCAACCCACCGTGACGGATTCCCCGGTAAAAGCACTGATCATCAACAGGACAAAGAAAACAAGGTAGCTGACACTCAGCAGGTACGCAATGATCAGAAAGACGACCCAGCCGACATTGGTTTTACCGTCGGCACGGCGTTGCCCGCGATTGCGGCAGAGCCAAATCGTCACGCCGATGGCAGTGATAAACAGCACGAGCGCCGCCGCGGCAAGCCCAGCAAGCGCAAACATCACGCCAATGCTCACAGCGATGACCGGAAGCAGCAGCAAACCGCACCCGCATCCACCCGGACTATATACGGCAGACTGTCGGCGTCGCTTCATCGCCGCGCCACCCCCATCATCTCTGAGCACTACAGTGCGATGGCCTGCTGAACAGGAACGATCTTATCGAGTTCCGGTTCGATCCGCCTTTTCTCGGCCTCAAGGTCAAACGCCATCTGAGCGCGCAGCCAATAACCATCCGTCAGGCCAAAATAACGGCAAAGACGGAGATCGGTGTCGGCCGTCACGCGACGTTTTCCCAAGACAATCTGCCCGATACGCTGAGCCGGAATCCCGGTCTCTTTCGCAAGGCGATATTGAGAAATGCCCATGGGAACAAGAAACTCCTCTTTGAGAAGCTCACCAGGAGTCACTGGCGACAGCAAATCGGCCGAGGTCTCATCACTTGTGATAATCGACGATTTCGACATTCCAAGCCATCTCCTGTCTCCACTCAAAACAGACCCGATAGCGCTCGTTAACACGGATGCTATATTGCCCGGCACGATCGCCCTTCAAAGCTTCCAGGCGGTTGCCCGGTGGAACGCGAAGATCATCAAGCGAAGCACAAACCTGCAGTTGGCGAATCTTCCTCAACGCAACACGCTCAAAGGGCACGAACTTCCTGACCCGCACACCCATGGCAAAGCGTTCGGTATCCTCATCTTTATACGATGCAATCATAGTATCGCCTTACGTTAGTAACGTCAAACGTTTCTATAGACTTACATCTCTATTATATCGTACGTTTGTTCGTATTTTCTAGAACAAATAGTCCTTCACGCCTTAGTCAAGCAAAAGCAATCGTTTGTAGACATCGAGGCCTTTGAGTAGGATTTCCTCGTCGAAGAGCATACTATCGGTATGCAGAGCGCTTGTGGCATAGGCGGGGCAGCCATCCGAATCACTCGGGTTGTCTTGGTCCTCTAGCATACCCGTGCCCAGCAGGAAAAATACGCCCGGCAGATGGCGTTGATAGAACGCGAAATCCTCGGCAATCAGCAGCGGCTCGTCCACGAGCTGTAACTCGGGCAGAGCAGGCGCGATTCGATCAAACAACTCGGGATCGTTGTCGACCGGCGGATAGCCCTCGGCAAAGTCGAGATCGTACGTGCAGCCCGTTGCAGTGCATGCCTCATCAAGCACGCGGCGCACACCCTCGCGTGCACGGTCGAACATGCCGTCCGTAAACACACGCAAGCTGCCGGCCACATGGGCCTCCCCCGCCACCGCGTTGCAGACGGTACCGGCCTGCAGCAGGCCAAACTTGCCGATACAGGGCTCGTCGGTGCCCAGTTCGTCCATCAGCTCGCGCTCGGTAACCAAAAACTTCGCTGCCGCCAACGCGGCATCGTGTGACTCCTCAACCGGCACACCATAAGTCTTAGCAATATGGATACTCGTACCGTGAATATGGATATGCGTCTCGCTCGAACGCGCCAGCAGCGGACCAGAACAACTCGCCAGCGTGCCGGCAGACAGATCGGGCCACACATGGAAGCCAAAAATGCGGTCGGCCCCATAGCGCTCGAACACACCACTCTCGCATACCGTCTTGGCACCACCGGTCGTTTCCTCGGCCGGCTGGAACACAAAAAGCACGTTGCGTTTAAGTGAACCCGGCTGCTCGCGAATCGTGCGGTCGACATACGTCGCGGCGGCGAGCGCCATGGCCATGTGTCCGTCGTGCCCGCAAGCGTGCATCTTGCCGGGATGAGACGAGGCGAAGGCCGCACCCGTCGCCTCGGCAATGGGCAGCGCATCCATATCCGCACGAATCGCCGTGGCATGCGTGGCACCAACGCCAGCGTCAAAGAAAGCGCAGACGCAGCTGGGGCACGGATGGGTCACCTCGCAGGCAAGCGACGCCAACACGCCCTCGATATAGGCAATAGTCTGCGGAAGATCGAAGTCGAGCTCCGGGATCCTGTGCAAGTCGCGCCGATAGCGACGGAGTTCTTGGAGCTCGGTCATAGAGGTTCCTTTCATTGGTGTGCGCCGGTTGCTATCTATTGTGCCGCAAGATTGCCATACCCTTATTTCCAGCATATCCCTGCATTTTTTAAACGTTATATACGAATGCTCTTGTTTGGTAAAGTGCAACGTGGTAGGGTCGTTACCACTTGATAGAGGCGCGGGCACGAAGAACCGCGGGCGAGCCGGCAGGCTTTGACCCCGTGGGGAGGCGAAACCCGCCGAACTGGGTTTTTCGGGCACGAACAACCTGGTGGGCCTGTGGGAAACACCCACAGGACTGTCTGCAGCAATGCGGGAGCGCTATCCGGACATTGGGTCCACGCTATGCGGATTCGATGCGCAGATGGCGCCGTCTGGATAGCGAGGTTTACGGGACATGGCATTGACCCCCAACGAGGCATATGCGGCCAAGCAGCCGTTTGTGGACAAGGAGACGCTCGAGCATATCGTCGAGCAGTTCCCCACGCCATTTCATCTATACGACGAGGCGGGCATCCGCCGCAACATGCAAGAAGTGCGCGACGCCTTTGCATGGAACCCGGGCTTTAAGGAATACTTTGCCGTCAAGGCCAACCCCAACCCGGCGCTCATCTCCATTCTCAACGAACACGGTTGCGGATGCGATTGCTCGAGCTATACCGAGCTCATGATCGCCCGCTCGCTGGGCATCACCGGACACGACATCATGTTCTCGTCCAACGACACACCGGCGGCGGACTTTGAGCTCGCCGACAAGCTGGGTGCCATCGTCAACTTTGACGACATCAGCCACATCGAGTTCTTTGAGCGCGTTGCGGGACCCATCCCCAAGACGGTCAGCTGCCGCTTTAATCCGGGCGGCCTATTCCAGCTCTCCAACGGCATCATGGATAACCCCGGCGACTCCAAATACGGCATGACCACCGAGCAGCTCTTCGAGGCCTTCCGCATGCTCAAGGCCAAGGGCGCCGAGGACTTTGGCATCCACGCATTCCTTGCCAGCAACACCGTCACCAACGACTACTACCCCAAGCTTGCGCGCATCCTCTTTGAGCTTGCCGTGCGCCTGGAGCGTGAAACGGGCGCACATGTCGCCTTTATCAATCTGTCCGGCGGTGTGGGTATCCCCTACCTGCCCGAGCAGCAGGCTAACGACATCCGTGCCATCGGCGAGGGCGTACACGCGGCCTACGACGAGATCTTGGTTCCCGCCGGCATGGGCGATGTGGCGATTTGCACCGAGATGGGTCGCTTTATGATGGGCCCCTACGGCTGCCTGGTGACCAAGGCCATCCACGAAAAGCAGATCTACAAGGACTATATCGGCGTGGACGCAAGCGCCGTCGATCTGATCCGTCCTGCCATGTATGGCGCTTACCACCACATTACGGTGATGGGACAGCCGGGTGGCGCCGACAAGACCGCAGCACCCGTTACGGACACCTACGACATCACGGGCAATCTGTGTGAGAACAATGACAAGTTCGCCATTGATCGCGAGTTGCCGCATATCGACATGGGCGACCTGCTCGTGATCCACGATACCGGCGCGCATGGCTACTCCATGGGCTACAACTACAACGGCCGTCTGCGCTCCGCCGAGGTGCTGCTGCGCCCCGATGGCTCGGCCGACCTCATCCGCCGTGCTGAGCGCCCGGGCGATTACTTTGCCACGCTCGACGTGCTGCCTAGCGGCCGAGAGCTGCTGGCCAAGTCGCGCGCCGAAAGTGCCCGCCGTCGCGCCCAGGACGAGCGTCTGGCCGTCGCCGCTCAGTGGAACAAACGCATCCAGATCGCGGAAGCGAAGGAGAAGAACATGGATATCCGCAACCTCGAGGGTTCGATCGTCGCCCTCGTCACGCCGTTTAAAAAGGACGGAAGCGTCGACTTTGACGCGCTCGAGCGCCTTATCGATTTCCACCTGCAAAACGGTACCGACGCCATCCTCACCCTGGGCACCACCGGCGAGAGCGCCACGATGACTGACGATGAGGACAACTCCGTTGTCGCCGCGGTGGTCAAGCAGGTTGCAGGCCGTGTCCCCGTCATCGCCGGCTCGGGCTCCAACTCCACGCAGACCATGCTCACCAAGTCGCTCACCTATCAGGGCCTGGGCGCCGACGGCCTGCTGCTCATTACCCCCTACTACAACAAGTCCAACGAGGAGGGCATCTACCAGCACTTTAAGACCGTTGCCGATGCCGTAGATATCCCCTGCATCCTGTACAACATCCCCGGCCGCTGCGGCTGCGGCATCAGCGAGCGCAACGTAGAGCGCTTGGCCGCGCACCCCAACATCATGGGTATTAAAGAAGCCTCGGGCAACGTCGCCTACGCGGCCAAGATCGCCCACCTGCTGTCCGATGACTTCCGCATGTACTCGGGCGAGGACGCCCTCACCGTGCCGCTCATGAGCCTGGGCGCCTCGGGCACCATCAGTGTGTGGGCCGATGTTCAGCCGCAGCTCGTGCACGACATGTGCCGCGCCTATCTGGACGGCGACGTAGCGCGCGCCCGCGATATCCAGATTGCCGGCCAGCCGCTCATCAATGCCCTCTTTAGCGAGGTCAACCCCATCCCAGTTAAGGAAGCGCTCGCCCAGATGGGTATGATCGAGGCAAACTACCGCATGCCGCTGTGCCCCATGGCCAACGACACGCGAGCCGCACTTACCGATGCTCTGAAGGGAGCTGGTCTGCTTGATTAAGACCGTCATTATGGGAACGGGCCGCATGGGCTCGCTCATCCGCACTACCGCCGAAGGCATTGTCGACGCCGCCGGGCAGCCCGTTTTTGATATCGTGGCCCACATCGGCTTCGACTTGTCCGAGCTCGAGAGCGCCCCGGCAGCCGACGTCATCATCGACTTCTCGAACGTCGTGACCTTCGATGCCGTCGTCGCCTATGTCGAGTGCACGGGCGCGGCGTTGGTCTCGGGCACTACAGGCTACACACCCGAGCAGATGGATCGCCTGCGCGAGCTGGGTCAGAACGCCCGCGTCATGCACTCCGGCAATTACTCCATCGGTATCGCAGCCCTGCGTCATCTGGTAGCACAGGCCACACGCGAGCTGCCCGGCTTTGACTGCGAAATCGTCGAGACGCACCATAACCAAAAGGTCGATGCCCCCAGCGGCACTGCAAAGCTGCTGCTCGACGCCGTAGTCGAGGCCGAGCCCGAGGCAGGCTACCACCCCGTCTATGGCCGCGAGGGCATGTGCGGAGCGCGCGACCCCAAGGAGATCGGCATGCACTCGCTGCGCGGTGGCACTGTCGCCGGCGTGCACGAAGTGAGTTTCTTTGGCCAGGACGAAGAAGTCACGCTCACGCATCGCGCCACAAGCCGTCAGATCTTCGTCAACGGCGCCCTGGCAGCCGCGCAGAAGCTCGTCACCCGCGAGCACGGCTTCTATACGTTCGACCAGGTCATGTTTGCCTAACCAGGTATCAACCGGATCCACCCAAAGGAGAGACAGCAAATGAGCAATGCAGCCGAGATGGATGCCCAGGAGATTATCAACTACATCGCCACAGCGCCCAAAAAGACGCCCGTCAAACTGTACGTGCGCGAGAAGCCCGGCATGAAGGTCCAGTGGGGCAATGCGCACGTCTACGGCGGTCGTCGTGGCAAGACCGTCTTTGGTGACTGGGATGAGCTCAAAGCCATCCTTGATGCCAATGCCGATTCCATCGATTACTACGATGTGGAGAACGATTGCCGCAACTCCGCCGTGCCCATGCTCGACCTTAAGGGCATCAACGCCCGCATCGAGCCGGGCGCGATCATCCGTGACCGCGTCGAGATTGGCGATCGCGCCGTCATCATGATGGGTGCCATCATCAATATCGGCTCCGTCATCGGTGAGGGCTCCATGATCGACATGGGCGCCGTGCTGGGCGGCCGCGCCACCGTGGGCAAGAACTGCCACATCGGCGCTGGAACCGTGCTGGCAGGCGTCGTTGAACCCGCAAGCGCCACGCCCGTCATCATCGAGGACGATGTCATGATCGGCGCCAACGCCGTGGTCCTGGAAGGCGTGCACGTAGGCAAGGGCGCTGTCGTTGCCGCCGGCGCCGTGTGCGTCGAGGACGTCCCCACTGGTGCCGTCGTGGCCGGTGTCCCCGCCCGCGTCATCAAGATGCGCGACGAGAAGACCGACAGCAAGACCGGCCTCGAGGAAGGACTACGTCAACTTTAATAGTTACGCGGTTATGACGAAAAGGCCGAAGTCCCAAAGGGCTTCGGCCTTTTCGTTACGGTCAATCCGCTCGATCCCTTATCGATTCTCAATTGACCCGATATTCTTGAGCTCGATGGAGATGAGGCCGTTGGGTTCGTTGACGAACTCGATGTACTCGGAGTTCGAGCCCATCTCGGCCGGAAAACTGATCTCGATGCCCGTGTCGGTACGAATCTTGTGGTTGCGCACGGCCGCACGCTCGACCTGCTTGCGCTCCACGGGCACACGCTCGGGCACCTTCTCTTCGGTCAGCGCCGCACGTACGCTCTCCTTGATGACCGGTTCGTCCTCAAAGACCTCATCGACGATATCCCAAGGCGGAAGCTCCTCGTCATCCTCGACCTTCTCGGCAACGGCAGCCTTAACCTTAGCGAGCGCTACGGCCGTATTGGCACCGTGCTCCTCGGCGACTTCCTCGACCACACGCGTCACGGTGTCGATGACCTCCTTGCCCGATACGCCCGTGTCGCACTGCAGCAGGCCATCGGGGATAAGCATACGGTCCTCGCCGGCAATCTTGCGCTTCTTGTCCACGTAGCCGATCTCCATGGTACTCGCGCGCACGATGGCATAGCTCGGCACCTTTTGCGAGGGGTTCGGCAGAATGGCGTAGTGGCGCGCGATGTCGTTGCGCACCTCTCCCTCCTCGCGGCCCACTTCGTGCATAAAAGCCTGCTTGGAGCCCAGCAGCATCACGGCAAACCAGCGGGCATCCTCATCGTCGTCAAAATCAGCCACGAGCACGTCGGTGGACTCGGCTTTCTCGGCTTTGGTGAGCTCGGAGGAGATAAACTCTGCAATCTGCTGCGACAGGTCCACGAACTCGCGCTCGCCAAAGAAATAGCCCTTGAGCTCGCCGCCAAACGCAGAGTTCTCGGCAAACGTGGCGCGTTTATTGTCGGCCGAGGTACGTGCGCGGCGCAGATGCGTGGTCACGAAGTTGCGCACGGTACGACTCTCGATATCGAGCTCGCGCTGGCTCATGACGTTGACGGCAGAGTCAAAGTCCAGGATATGCAGAATCGCATGATTGATTTTCATATACGGCATTCCGTTCTAGATCGATTTCGGCACGAACCAGTATAGCGGTCGAGCCCTCCCCGAGCGCATCGAAGATTGGTGCATCTGGGACAGGTTGCTTTGCACCAATGGCTAGCGCAGGAGCTCGGACTGCCAAGCCTCGAGCTGTTCTGCCAGACTCTTACCGGCAGCGGACATGTCGATCTGGGGTCGTTTGGGCAGCAGTGCGCACTTAAGGATTGCCACGATGGTCTGCGAGACAAAGCGTCGTGTATCCTTGTCGAAACCTTGCGCAGTCTGGAGCATCACGGGCAGGCTCTCGCGCAGATTCCCAGCGATATCCGCAAACCGCTCAGCACCCGTAGCCTCAAACACGGAGAACAATGCATCTACAAAACGCTCGCGCTCGGCAGGCCCCACTGCAAGCAGCATCTCGCGAATGGAGCCATCAACGTATCGAGCACCGGCGGACAGGCGCTCACAGTACACGAAGTCACGACCATCAACCACCCAGCTAAAGGGATTGTGCTGCAGCAGGCTGAACTCGGTGCTCTCAACGATGGCATAGTCCTCCTGCGTCTCAAACATCATGCCAAAGATCGACGACCGAGGTAGCGTCTTGTCGATTCGACCGGAAAGATCGGCAAAGGCGTTGCCGTTCAGAAACTCCTCGACGAAGCCCGGACCATCATGGGAATACACCCGTTCGATTCGCTCACGGGCAACATCGGAGCACATCGTCGCACCGTACACCGCAAGGTTTCCACCCTTGGAATGACCTCCGCACAAAAGCGGCCCGTCAATCGCATCCGCCGCCTCGTCCACATAACGCGCCGCGGATTCCTGGGCCGGCACAGGACACCGGAATGCCATGTTAAAGTCCTCTTTCCAGCCCACAATCGTGCTGTCGGTCCCCCGGAAGGAAAGATAACTAAACCCCGCCGGAAACCGGAACGCCATGGCTGCAAACTGCTCTGTCGCCACCACATCGCTCACGGCACGATAGCCGCAAACGTGCACGCCACGGTAGCGAGGGCTTGCTGCCACGGCCTCCAACAAGGCCCTGCTCCCCTCTGGGTCCCACAGGTCGCCAATCATGTCCCAGTAGCACTCGGCACGCAGCAGCTCGCGTACGTCTAGGCCCTGCCAGTTCGTCAGCTCCGCCATATCACCCGGCAAACGCAAATAGGACAACCACGCAAAGACCAGGCTATCCACCGCGCAGAACGGCCGTTCCTCAAACGGGTCAAACGCCGTCTGGGCATAGGTCAAAAAATTAGGCGAATCCGACATGGCCCTCCCGTCAACTATGGTGCATTGGGGTCAGGTTACTTTGCACCAAAAAGGCGCCCGGGCCGTGTGGGCTCGGACGCCTTCATTGTAGCTTTTCGCTTTAGCGAGCTTGATTTAGCAGGAGAAGTCGACGCTGTCGATGATGTCCTTGAGGGCCTTGGCGGAGGCGGTGAGCTCATGCTGCTCGTCATCGTTCAGCGGCACGGGGACGCGACAGACGACGCCGTCGCGGCCAACGACCGTCGGCATGGAGATGGCAAGATCGGACAGGCCATACTCGCCCACCATGAGCGAGGAGACGGGCAGAACGGTCTGCTCATCGCGCATGACGGCGGTGCAGATGCGCTTGACGGCCATGGCGACGCCATAGTAGGTGGCGTGCTTCTTCTCGATGATGGTGTAGGCGGAGTTCTTGACGTCCTCGGCGATGCGCTTCTCGGCAGCCTCATGCTCCAGATGACCGTGAAGCTCGCAGAAAGTGTTCAGCGGCACGCCGGCAACCTGGGCGCTGGACCAAGCGACAAACTCAGAGTCGCCGTGCTCACCCATGACATAGGCCTGGACATCGCGCGGGTCAACCTCAACGTGGGCACCAAGCATCTGCTGCAGACGGCCAGTGTCGAGCACGGTGCCGGAGCCGATGACATGGCCCTCGGGCAGGCCGGACATCTTGATGGCGGCATAGGTCAGAACATCGACCGGGTTGGAGACAATGAGCAGAATGCCGTCGAAGCCAGACTTCTTAATTTCGGGAATGATGGACTTGAAGATGTTGACGTTCTTGTTGACCAGGTCCAGACGGGTCTCACCGGGCTTCTGGGCAGCGCCAGCGGTGACGACGATCATGGCGGCGTCGGCGACATCGGAATAATCGCCGGCGTAGATCTTCATCGGCTCGGCAAACGTCATGCCGTGCGCGATATCCAGGGCCTCACCCTCGGCGCGGTTCTTGTCCACGTCGATGAGGACCATCTCGGAGAACAGACCGCTCTGCATCAGCGCGAACGCCGAAGACGAACCGACGAAACCGCAGCCGACAATAGCGACCTTCTTCTCGTTAACCATTAGAAACTCCCATCTCTCTCCACAAACAAGCCACCCGGGAACGACCCGAGCGGCTTGTCGTAATCCCAATACATCCAATCGGGACTTTGATTATGCTCCTATTCGCAGCCAAAAATCGACCGTTTACCGAAATTGTTTGCAGGATTCGTAAAATAACTGCACGAAATCGGTTTCGAGCTATTGACGAGTCGAAACAGGTTTCTAATACAGACCCGCCTCGCGGATGGCCTCGACAGCCAAAGCAATCTGGTCGGGCGGCAAGACCAGCGCCATGCGCACGTGCCCCTCGCCCGAAGGACCAAAGCTCGCGCCCGGCGTCACCACAACGCCGGCCTTCTCCATGAGCTCCTCGCAAAACGCCATGGAATCGGTGCGACCACCGGGAAGCTTGGCCCACACAAACATAGAGCCATGCGCGTTGGGACGCTCCCAGCCCAGGCCCTCAAGACCGTCGCACAGGGCATCGCGGCGCTCCTGGTACTTCAGACGCTGCGCCTCGACCTCATCGCGCGGACCGTTCAGGCAGGCGATAGCAGCCTTCTGGATCGGGAAGAACATACCGAAGTCGATCTGGCCGCGCAGCTTGGCAAAGGCCGAGACCACATCCTCGCGACCGACCAAAAAGCCGATACGCGCACCGGTGACGTTAAACGACTTGGAGAGCGAGAAGAACTCAACGCCCACCTCGAGCGCGCCGGGATACTGCAAGAAGCTGCCGCCCGGCTCGCCGTCGAACACGATGTCGGAGTATGCGTTGTCGTGAACGATGAGCAGGTCGTGCTCGCGGGCGAAAGCGATGATCTCCTCGTAGACCTCGGGCGTGCCCACCGAGCCCACCGGGTTGGCGGGCAGCGACACAATCATGTACTTGGCACGATCGGCCACCTCGGGATCGATACCCGCCACATAGGGCAGGTAATTGTGCTCCGCCACCAGCGGATAGTACTCGAGCTTGGCATCGGCGATCTTGGCACCTGCCTCAAAGACCGGGTAGCACGGATCGGGAACCAGGATGGTGTCACCCGGATCGAGCAGGGCCAGGCCCAAATGGCCCACGCCCTCCTGCGTGCCGTTGCACGACTGCACCATGGACGGTGTAATGCCCGAAACGCCAAAGCGACGCTCATAGTAATCGCATACGGCCTGCTTGAGTTCGGGCAGGTCGCGCAAGGCGTACTTCCACATCTCGGGATCCTGGGCTGCTTGTGTGAGCGCCTCGACCACGTGGCCGTACGGCTTAAAGTCGGGCGTGCCCACGCTCATGTTGTAAATGGTCTTGCCCTGAGCCTTCAGCGCGAGCAGCTTGTTGTTGAGCGAGGCGAAGACCTCCGCGCCAAAGCGGTCGAGACGCTGCGATACCTGCATGGTGCCACCTTCCGATATAAAAAAGCGGCGCTCCGACAAGAGCGCCGCGCGATACGGGCCATCAGATTGCAAAAGTGTAACGCTTGCAACCCCCGTATTGGTTCAATTTAGCCAACCTTAGTCAACTGGATTGAGCGCGTCGATCTGCGCAAGCCACAGACGCGAGCTAGCGTCACTCGGCATACGCCAATCGCCGCGCGGGCTGAGCGTCACCGAACCAACCTTGGGGCCATCGGGCAGGCAGCTGCGCTTAAACTGCTGGGCAAAGAAGCGACGATAGAACGTACGCAGCCACGTGTGGACGGTCTTGGCGTCGTAGACACCCTCGAAACTCTTGAGCGCCATGCGGTAGATCTTGCCCGGCTCAAAGCCAAAACGCAGCAAGTAGTAGAGGAAGTAGTCGTGCAACTCGTACGGGCCCACCAAATCCTCAGTCTTCTGCGCAATCTCGCCGTCGCCCGTGGGCGGCAGAAGCTCGGGGGACACCGGCGTGTCGAGGATATCGAGCAAAACCTCGGCAATACGCCCGCCAAAGACATCAGCCGCATAACGCACCAAGTGACGCACGAGTGTCTTGGGCACGCTCGCGTTGACGGCGTACATGCTCATGTGGTCGCCGTTATAGGTAGCCCAGCCGAGTGCCAACTCCGACAGGTCACCCGTGCCGATGACAAAACCGCCAGCCTGGTTGGCCAGATCCATCAGAATCTGCGTACGCTCGCGGGCCTGGCTGTTCTCGTAGGTCACGTCCTGCACGGTCGAATCGTGCTCAATGTCCTTGAAGTGCTGCTCCACAGCCGCGTGGATCGAAACCTCGCGGAAGCTCACGCCCAGGTCGCGCGCGAGCGACTCGGCGTTGGACTTAGTGCGATGCGTCGTGCCAAAGCCGGGCATGGACACGGCAGTGATGCCCGTGCGCGGCAGCCCCAGCGCATCGAAGGCACGCACCGTCACGAGCAGTGCCAGTGTAGAATCAAGGCCGCCCGAAAGACCGATGACTGCAGCCTTGGTGCCCGTATGGGCCAGGCGGGTCTTGAGGCCGGCGGTCTGCAGGTCGAGGATGGTCTCGCAGCGCTCGGCCAGGTCACCATGGTCGGCCGGTACAAAGGGCGCGCGCGGGAAAACGCGGTCGATATCGCAGGCATCGCGCAGGACAGGCTCTTCGGCCAACACGCCCTCAAACGAAAACTCAACGGCCGTGGCCTCCGGCGCATCGTCCGCGCGCGTCCACGTCGTCGAACGACGGCGCTCGGCAACCAGGCGGTCAAGGTCAACGTCGGCGATGGCCATATCGCAAGTAAGCAGTTTGGTCGCGGCGAGCTTGGAGCCGTTTTCGTAGACGAGGTTCTCGCCCGCAAAGACCATATCGGTCGTGGACTCGCCCTCGCTCGCGTCTGCATACGCATAGGCACAGTACAGGCGCGCGCTCTGATTGGAGATGAGGCTGCGGCGATAGTCTGCCTTACCGATAATCTCGTCCGAAGCCGACGGGTTGAGAATCACCGTCGCACCGGCAAGCGCCATCTCGGTCGAAGGAGGCGCCGGCACCCACAGGTCCTCGCAGACCTCAACGCCCAGCACCAGGTCCTCGGCGCCCTCATCACAGCAACGGTAGACAAGCCCCGAGCCCAACGGGACCGGACCCTGACCGGCAAATTCAAGCCAAACGGGATCGGTAGGTGCCGGAGCAAACCAACGGCGCTCATAGAACTCGCCATAGTTGGGCAAATACTTCTTGGCCGTGAGGCCCAAAAGCTCGCCCGCGCAGCACACAGCGGCGCAGTTGTAGATATTCTCGGCAACCGCAACGGGAAGACCAATGGTAAAGACAATCGGCAGCTCACGAGTCTCGTCGAGGATATGCACCAGAGCAGCCTCGCAGGCATGCAGCAGTGTGCGGTTATGGAACAGATCGGCCGCGGTATAGCCGGTCAGGTTAAGCTCGGGCAGCGCCAGCGCGCGAACGCCGCGCTCGGTAGCCTCGCGAACAGCCGCCAGCGCAACCTCGGCATTGCCCTCGACATCGGCCACGCGAATCCACGGCGACGCCGCCGCCACACGCAAAAAGCCATCGTTCTTATTAGCCGAAACGCAGCATTGCCTTGTTGATCTGGACACTGGAGGCCCCTTCTACCCTGAGATTCAGTCTAACGGACGTTCACATATCTCTAACTAGCCAAAGCAACCTCTCAGTTTACTGAGACGCCAACCTGTGCTAAGAGCATGTATTCCAAAAATATCTTTAATTAAAAAAGGAGAAATCGATAATCGACTTCTCCTTTAAGCGAGGCAAGTTAATTCCGAAACTAATGGCAGAATTTATCCATGTAGTCCTCAAAGTCGAACACTTCTACCACGACGCCCTCTTCCTGAGACTCTTTCAGTTGCTCCAAGAGATCTTTGTTAATAACGTCCATGCAGAAACCTCCTCTATCTAATCAATTGTAGTATATCTGCTTTCATGCAATTATCAACCAACTTGTTTAATTGCTCCTCGTTTGTCGATAGTCCCTCTTTTTTCCTTGATTCTCATCTTCATTGCAACAGCCTCAGGACTCAGCGCAACG
>NZ_QROG01000014.1:0-26202 GCF_003474585.1 Collinsella sp. AF39-11AT
CGTTGCGCTGAGTCCTGAGTCTGTTGCAATGAAGATGAAAATCAAGGCGCATATGTTGTCCGACACAACCCAAATCAGTTTCACTATCAGCTTGTGCTAGGATACCTAACGTTACATGAGTTCAGCTGTGCTCACGGCTCTAACAGGCCACATAGCACGGGGTCGATCAGCATCCGGCCGTAACGGCGGTGCCAGAAACACCACGAGCTCCAATATCGATTGCCATGCGCGATTTTGCACTTGTTTTGCGGCTATTTATAAGTTCTCTTTCGGCAGTGTAATTGGTTGTTTTGGCAAACCACAGCAGTCCTACAGCTGTTTGCGTGCGGTCCAGTTTTGTACCCGCTTGACTGGTTCGCACGCAGCCAGCTGGGGTCGCGGTCATTTTTGCGATACACATCCGCGACTCTAGCAACTGCGCATATACATACCGTTCACGGTGGGGCAGAGCCACGTGCTTGTCTAACTGGGCTCAGGGTTTGAATATGGAGCGCCTTCGCGCACAAGCGCCCTGGCGAAGCCATACCCAAACCCCGCGAGCCACACGTAAGACAGCAAGGGGGTGGTGCTTGTGTGGTATGTAATCCAGGTCATTAACGGTCGCGAAGACGTAATGCGCGAGCGCATCGAGCACATGGTGCCGGCGAGCGCCATGCAGGAGCTCTTTTATCCCCAATTTCAAACCGAGATTAAGGTACACGGCGAATGGGTCAAAACGACCAAGCCACTCTTTCCCGGTTATCTCATCTGCGATACGGCAGATCCCCGCACCGTGCAACAGTATCTGCTGCGCATGGACGATTTTGCCCGGGTGCTTGCCCAGGATGGTCAGTTTGTGCCGCTGGCAAAAGAAGAGGTTCAGCTTATTGGTGGCTTTACGCATAGGGGAGACCGCGTGGTGCCCATGAGCGAGGCCCTAAAAGACGGTGACAAGGTCGTAGTGACGGCAGGTCCGTTGCTGGGCCACGAAGGCCTTATCAAAACCATAAACAGACGCAAGAGCACTGCTTATTTAGAGCTCGATCTGTGCGGCCGACGCGTAACCACCCGCGTTGGCATCGCAGTGCTTTCCAACGAGCAGCGCGTCATGCGCAATCTTAAAAAGGCGATCGCCTAGCTGCTGGCGATTTCCGCAAAGGACAGGGAGGATCCCCGACCCGGGGACGAAATCTTGGAAGAGAACGTGTCAGATAAAACAGAATATGTAAAGGATGTGCCCGTGGATGCGGCGTTGATTGGTCAAGTTGGGGATTGGCGGGCAGACTCTCAGACTCCTGTTGCTACGGAATTTCCTCTCCCCGTGGAGAATCCTGCTCCGGCGCAAGGTTTCGTGGCGCCGGGAAGCTATAGGGCTCCCGCCGCAGATCCCAAGGCTGCCGCCCCCAAGAAAGGTGGGCCTGCCTATTTTGCCTTCAAGCGAGCTTTCGACATCGTTTTTTCTGCTGCGGTCTGCGCGGTGTTGGCCATCCCCGTTGTAGCAGCATGCGTCGCCATTGAGATTGACTCTCCCGGAAAGCCGTTCTTCCGTCAAAAGCGAGTTGGTAAGGGTGGAAAGACTATCTATATCTTCAAACTCCGCACCATGGTCTCTGACGCACACGAGCACCCTGAGAAATACATGACTCCCGATCAGCTGGCGAAATGGCAGCGCGAACAGAAGGTTGACGATGATCCCCGAATCACGCGTGTAGGCCGCTTTCTTCGCCGCACTTCGTTGGACGAACTTCCTCAATTCATTAACGTCCCTCGGGTGATTTATCCGTCATTGGCCCTCGTCCCGTAACACTTGAGGAAACGTATGAATACGGCGATGCACGCGATGAGGTGCTCGCATGTAAGCCTGGCATCACCGGTTGGTGGGCTGCGACTGACCGCAACGAATCCACGTGGAGAAGTGGTCAGAGGCAAGCACGTGAGCTCTTTTATGTGCGCCATCAGTCGCTCGGGTTGGATACCCGCGTGTTCGTAAAAACGTTCAAGGCAATGAGGAGGGGGAAGTAACGTATGACCGATTCTCCCCTGGTTTCCATCATTATGCCCCTCTACAATGCTGAGCCGTATCTTGTCGAGACCTTCGACTCCGTTCTTTCTCAGTCCTATAAGAACTGGGAGCTCATCGTGGTCGAAGATTGTTCTTCGGACGCATCTCTTCGACTTGCGAAGGAATACGAGAACAAGGATCGTCGAATCTCGGTTCATCCCAACGAGCACAACGTTGGTGCGGCTAAGTCGCGCAATACCGGTATCGAACACGTTTCCGGCGATTTCGTCGCGTTCATGGACGCCGATGACGCATGGCTTCCGGATAAACTTGATCACCAGCTTGCGTACATGCGGGATTGTGGTCTGGGGATGTGCTTCACCTCGTACGAGACCATTGAGTCTGACGGACAGCATAGGAATTACGTACACGTACCCAAGAGCATCGACTACGACGGTTTTCTCAAGAACACCGTGACCTGCAGCCATACCATCGCGTTCGACCTCTCGAAAATACCCCTGAGTCTTCTCGTTTGTCCCGATTTCGGAGATTCGTTCGATTTCCCTGAAGACATGGTCGTCTGGCTCCAGGTCCTCAAGAGCGGCGTTCCAGCCGGCGGCCTCGACGAGGTGCTTGCAAAGAACAGGAAACATGGCGGCTCCCGCTCCGCTAATAAATTCCGTGCAGTTTCCCGCACGTGGAACGCCTACCGAAAAGTGGAGAAGATAAACCCAGTCTATTCCGCGTATTGTCTGTTCTGGCAGCTGACGCACGCGGTGCTTAAAAGGATTTAGGATTGAGGCTGAATGAGGATTCTATTTCTCTCGAACCTTGAGTTTGAGGGCTTCGCGGGCCCTACGTACTGTGTGCCTGCACTGATCGGGGCCTTATCCGAACTCGAAGAGGTTGTCTGGTATAACATGAGACCTGTCGAGCGCGTAGAATGGAGGGGCCTTCCCTTCTACAGGAACCCTAACGACTTTGCTTTCGACATTGAAGATTTCACAAGTCGAATCTGGCGCCCTGACCTAATCGTTTTTGAGGGTTTTTATGCGTTTCATCCCAACGCGACCCTCTTGGGCGTGCTGTCTTCGGGTATACCATATGTGATTGAGCCGCACTGCGCCCTCACGAGCGGAGACCAGGGGAAGAAAACCTTTAAGAAACGAATCTGCAACGCCGTTTTCTACAACCGTTTCGCTCAAGGCGCCGCTGCGATCCACTACCTTACCGAGAAGGAACGCGATGAGTCCGGTGAGAAATGGAACCGGAACAGCTTCATCGAGCCGAACGGCATAGAGGTGCCCAAGGAGCGCCCTCATCGGGAGTCGTGGCATGGCGACGTGCCCGAAATTGTGTTCGTTGGCAGAGTGGAGCCCTATCAAAAGGGGTTGGACGTCCTCCTCGAAGCGCTTACTCCGTTGAATGCTTGCGCGGATTCACCGCGCTTCCATCTCTCGATTTACGGCAACTCCGTCAACGGCTTCTCAAACGAGATGGAGAAAAAGCTACAGGCCGCGGGGCTTTCAGACGTCGTTGCCGTTCGCGGCCCTGTATACGGGGATGAGAAGGATGCGGTTCTGCGCGCCGCGGACATCTTTCTCCTCACATCACGCTACGAGGGGATGCCGATGGGCCTGCTCGAGGCGTGCGCCTACGGGTTGCCGTGCGTGGTCACCCCGGGTACCAACATGTCCGACGTCATCCTCGCCGAGGGAGCCGGATGGGTCTGCGACCTTTCTCCCGAATCCGTGCGGGAAGCCATCGTCGTCGCCGCCAGCTCTGCTGAGGCCTATGCGGAGATGGCCCTGGCCTCACGTCGCGTTGCGGAGTTGTTTTCGTGGCCCTCGATCGCCAAGTCGATTCGAACCGATTATCTAAAGGTGATTGGGCGCGCATGACGATTTATCTGATGGAAATAGTCGTGATTCTCGTTCTCGGTGTAATCACGGGCGTGTCGCGCGGGGATGCTGAGAGACGAGGCTTTATCATCTTGGCCTGCCTGGTCTTATTCGCGCTCTCCGGCCTGAGAAGCTACGCGGTCGGAGTGGATACGCTCCAGTACTGGAACGCTTACCTGACGGCGTGGATGGCACACTCCTGGTATGAAACCGGGTTCCTGTACCTCCTCCGGGCCTTGAACGCGGTCAGCCCCAATCCGCAGCTCCTTCTTCTCTTCACCAGTGCAGTCATGACCGCCTGCGTCGGGTATGTGGTCTATAAGTCGGACTGCAATCCCGTGCTCGCACTCTTCCTCTATGTGACACTTCTGACGTACGCCTCCTTTATGAACCTCATGCGCCAAGGTATCGCCGCCGCAATCATCATCGCGGCGATACCTTGGCTGGAGTCCGGGAAGAGGATCCGTTTCGCTGTGGCGGTCATTTTCGGCTCCCTGTTTCACTCGACCGCCATCGTCATGCTCGCGCTCATTCCGCTCTCGGCGCTCGCACCGACAAAGAAAGTCATGCTGGGTTATGGCGTCGTCGCGTTGGCTTTGGCCCTTTCCCCTGATTTCGTGTGGAGCTTCATTGGGAAGAACTTCGACAAGTACTCGACGTATAGCATGTCCTCGTGGTCGGGGGGGAATGCGCTCGCGGCGCCGATCATGACCGCCATGGACGCTTTACTGATTGTCGTTTCCCATTTGTTTGGGGCGGGGGCTTCGGATGACGACAGGGGGGAGAGGGTTCTTTTCCATGGATCCATGCTCCAGGTCGTCTTCCAGTTCCTCGCTTGCTTCGTGAACATCTTCCAGAGGCTGACGACGTTTACATCGTTTTTCCTTGCCTTATACGTGGCGCTGCGATTCCGAAAGATCGATACGAAGCTCAAGTTCCTCCTCGTTTACGGCATATGCGCAGTTACGGCCGTGTTCTTTGTAGTAATTATGGTCTACCGGCCGCAATGGCACGGTGTCGTTCCTTTTTCCTTTTTCTGGCAACTTGTTTAGGTTCATGAGGATTGTTAAATGGGACTAGTGTTGAACAATCTCGGGAGGATCGCCAAGCACTCGGTCCTTCCGAAGCCCCTCGCCTGCGATACGCAAGGGGCTTCGGAAGGACCTCCTGAATCTGCGTGGCCAGGGGGCGCTTACCCGGGTTTCGGCCACCACATAACGTTCCTCGCCCGAGCTCCACGACTTATGACCTGCAACACCATTGGTCGACATCACCGTGATTATTCCCCGCTATATCGGCAAGCTCGGGCGGGTCATTGCTGTGGGGACGAAACACTCGAGCGGCGTTGCATGGGGAGGATCTTCGGTCGCGAGACGCGGCAAGGCCTAGAGTTCCTCAAAGATGTGTGGTTTGAGGACACTGCGCAGGCATAAATGATCGTGCTGAGGTTCAGGGGGCGACCATCGACGAATTGGACTACACATACCGAAAGCAAGTTGACTTGTTAACCTCGAACAGCCTGTCGAGCAAGAGGTCTGTAGACAGGTACTTCACGATCGAAGCCATGCTTGCTTCGCGCCGGACATTGGGCTTTCCTTTTCACCAGAGGATGTATGACCAGACCCTCTATCAGCTCAGCCTCTTGTTTGCAAACCTCACGGTCGCGCTCGTTGACGGGGAATCTCGCTGCGTTTTTGCTTTGGCTAGCGAGTTGATGAAGGCGAATAGGTCGCCGGGGAAAAGTGCAAGTCGTTCCTCGAAAAAAATGGACCATCCCGAGAAGGTTCTTTTGGAAGTCAATAGCGTCCTCTGGCGGCTGGCGTCGCTTTCGCTTTAAGGGCTCAGGCACCCGCTCTTTATTGCCTTGCGCTTTAGCTCGAATAGAAACGAAAACTGAAATTTGTTTGGGTTGATATAGATATTGAAAAGCAGTAATACACTCGCCAAAAACATGATTTGGCAGTACGGATTACAAGTACTTAAGTACGTCTTCCCCCTCATCCTCGTGCCGTACCTCACGCGCGTGCTGGGCACGGGTGGCTACGCCGTCTATGCCTACGTGTTGTCGTTCATGGGAATCGTCCAGACGCTCGCCGACTTCGGTTTCATGCTTTCCGGAACAAAGCAAGTCGTCGACCTGAGGGACAACTGCGAGGTCCTTTCACGCCTGCTCGGCTCCATAGAGCTCGCTCGTCTTCTCCTCGCCGCCGGCCTGTGCGCGGTCGTCGTGGTCGTCGCCCAGTTCATCCCACTGCTCTGGGACAATATGGGGTATGTACTGATTGCCTATGTCTCCACCGTGCTCAGGGCCTTGCTACCAGATTTCATGTTTCAAGGTTTTGAGGACATGGAGCCGCTAACCACGCGTTTCTTCGCGGCAAAGGTGATCACGGTCGGCCTGACTCTTCTGGTGGTCCATGGACCGCAGGATCTTCTGCTCGTCGCAGTTGCGGATGCCCTGGGCGGCTTGGTAGCGCTTATCTGGAGCTTCATGACCGTTCGAACCCGCTACGGCGTGCGGGTTTCCTTCGGTGGCTTCCGAAACGCCTTGGCTGAGCTAAAGAGATCTGCCGTGTATTGCGTGTCGAACATCGGCACCACCCTTGTCTCGGGGTTCACCACTTTCGTCGTGGGAATCGTGCTCACCGACCCGACGGAAATTGCGTACTGGTCGCTCGCCCTTACAACCGTAAGCGCGGTTCAAGCGCTCTATTCTCCGATATCCAGCAGTCTGTATCCCCATGTTGTGGCGCATCGGGATCTGGGCGCTGTTAGGAAGATGGCGATTATGGCAGCTCCCGCGCTATTGGTCGGCACCGTTGCGTATTGCCTGCTGTCCCCGCAGGTTTTTTTTCTACTTGGCGGACAGGGCTACGTTGCGGGTTCTTGGGTCATGGTTGCCCTCAGCCCTGTCCTGCCGCTCTCTTTCTATTCGATCTTGATTGGCTGGCCGGTACTCGGCGCTTTGGGTAAGGTCAACGAACTTACCGCCTCGACTGTTGCCTCCGGTGTTATTAACGCTGCTCTGCTCCTCGCGATGGCGCTTCTCGGCCGGTCATCTTTGTTCGCGATCTGCGTAATCCGCTGCATAGCCGAGGTCGCGCTACTTGGAACCAGGGGGTTTGCGCTGATTGAATGTTTAAGGAAGGGAAAGTTGCATGTGTAACATCAACCCACTCTCTATCGAAGAGCTACACCAGAAGGAGCTGGAGCTTCTTGAAGCGTTTGATGCCTTTTGCTCCGAACACGGCCTTCGATACTCGCTTACGGCCGGCACTTTGCTTGGCGCTATTCGCCACAAGGGATTCATCCCCTGGGATGACGATATCGACGTCTGTATGCCACGCCCCGATTACGATCGTCTTGCAACGCTTGCTGGCGAGTTGCCGGCTGGACTCAGGCTCGTTGGCCCCGAGAACAGCCCGTTTGTTTACCCCTGGCGCAAGTTCTGCACCGAAAGTATTAGAGCTCAGGAGCCTACCTATAAAGGGGTAATGGATCAAATGCTCTGGATAGATGTTTTCGTTATGGATGGCGTTTCTTCTAACGAAAGCGAGATTGAACGCATGCAAGTCCGCATGAACAAGGCCTCGCGTGCAAGCGTTTGGTCGAGCGCCAATCATAATTCGGACTCAATGGGAAAACGCTTCATAAAGAACGCAGCCAAAGCGCTTCTTAATCCGGAGCACGCAAAGACGAAGATGATGGCAATGGCTGAGCGCGTTGCAACCGAGCCTGGTTATGACGCGGCAAGCCGCGTCAGCAGCGTACTCGGACTGGCCAAACACGGGTGGTCGCTTCCCAAGGAAGGCTACGAGGACATGGTCGAGGTTGAGTTCGAGGAGCACATGCTCCCCGCTATGGGCTGCTGGGACGAATACCTGACCAAGTGCTACGGGGATTACATGCAGCTGCCGCCGGAGGACAAAAGACAGACGCACTGCCTGAAGGCATGGTGCGTGAACGAAGAAACAAAGGAGAATGCAGATGCTTAACTTCACCGTTGGTCCGGTTATGAGTCCCAGCGAGGTGCTGGAAGTTTCAGCCAAGAGCGCACCCTATTTCCGCACGCCAGAGTTCTCTCAGGTAATGCAAGAGAACGAGCGCATTATGTTGGACTTGTTGTCCGCACCCAAGGATTCACGCTGCGTGTTTCTAACGGCTTCTGGCACAGGCGCTATGGAAGCTGCTGTGATGAGTGTTTTAGCGCCCGCTGAACGAGTTGCAGTGGTCAATGGCGGCAGTTTCGGACAAAGGTTCGTCGACCTATGCCAGCTGCACGGGCACACCGTCGACGAGATCGAACTTGAGTTCGGGCACCAGATAGCGCGGAAAAACCTCGAAGACGCAGTGGATCTCAGCTGCGGTACGCTGCTCGTGAACATGCATGAGACCTCATCAGGACTGTTGTACGACATGAGCCTCCTGTCCGACTTTTGCCGCGAGCGCGGGATGGCCCTGATCGTCGACGCAGTGAGCGCGTTCATCGCCGAAGAGATTGACATGGCGGCTCTCGGCGCCGACGTGGTGCTGACGGGTTCGCAAAAGGCGCTAGCTTGCCACCCGGGCATCTCCATCATGGCTCTCTCGCCGCGCGGACAGGAAAGGGTAGCGGAGAATCCCGAGGTTTGCTCCTACTTGAGCCTAAAGGAAGCCCTGCGCAACGGCGAGCGTGGGCAGACTCCCTGGACGCCTGCTGTCAACACGCTGCTTGAGATCAATGCGCGTTTGAGGTCGATCGAGGCGCGCGGGATCGACGCGGAGCGCGCCGAGATCGCGTCGCGCGCGAAGGCCGTGCGCGACGCCCTGACGAGCACCACACTCGAGATGGTCCCCGAGAACCCCTCCAATGCAGTGACGGCGCTCCGTTGCCCCGCGAGCAACGCAAAGGCAATCATCGAGCGCGCCAAAACCGGGTACGGCATGTGGCTGTGCCCAAACGGAGGCGCGCTGTGCGACGAGGTGTTCCGCATCGGGCACATCGGTGCCATCACAGAGGAGGACAACGACAGGCTTATCGACTGCCTGACCTCGCTATCGGCCGAGGGTCTGTTCTAGGTGGGGGCGCAGATGAAACAGGTAAAGGTCATAGAAGGAGAGGACTTCCGGCGCATGCAGCTATTGGAGCTCGACATGCTCGTGGAGTTCGACCGCGTGTGTCGCGCTCACGGGATTGCGTACACAATCTTCGGCGGGACGCTCCTTGGCGCAGTGCGCCACAAGGGCTATATCCCCTGGGATGATGATGCTGATATTGCAATGCTTCGTGAGGACTACGAGAGGTTCCGTTCTGTCGCCCATGAGATGGACCCGTCCATCTGTTTCTTCCAGGACCATCTGAGCGATCCTGAATACAGGTGGGGGTACGGCAAGCTCAGGCGCACCGGAACGAAGTACGTGAGGGTCGGACAGGAGCACTTGAAGTGCAAAACAGGAGTCTTTGTCGACGTGTTCCCCATGGACGACGTGCCTCTTGGTGTGGGCGGCCAAATTCTGCAGGACTTCTGGTGCATGTGCCTGCGCAAGGTCCTATGGTCTGAGGTCGGCAGACTCGACCCCCGCGTGTCGGCTCCGCTCAGGGCCTGGTTCTCGCTGTTGTCCAAGATACCCGCAAAGGCGGTTTATGCTCTAGCCGCTCCAATGGAGCGCAAGAGCACGGACGACAGCCCCAACCGCGTAAGGACGCTGCTGTTTCCAGCTACCGGTACCCTCTATCGAGAAAATCCGCTCGAAGAGCGTTACGCGATGCCTAAGGAGTGGTTTAAGGACCTGTCGGAGTACGAGTTCGAAGGGAAACGTTTGATGGGGACACGTGACTTCGACGCGATCCTCACTTACATCTATGGCGACTACATGCAGTTGCCGCCCGAGGACCGCCGAGGGCAGCACTCTCCGGTATCGAGCTACGAGTTTTAAGGAAAACGAACGTGAATGTGAAGAAAGTGGCCTGCTGGGACGAGGGCCTGCGGCGTGTTCTGGAAGGTCAGCGCGTTGAAAACCCCTACGCACTTATCGATGCGCTGACCTACGGGTTCGAGGGCGACAACGTTGCGTGCTGGGAGGTCTTCGACGAAAGCCGACTCGAAGCGGTCGTTTACCGATATTATGACGGACTCCAGGTCGTCTTCTGCGGGCAGGCAGGCCACCGCGCAATCCGGGCCGTCGCGACCCTCGTTGAGAAAATGGACCCCTCCATGGTCCAGACCTCTTACAGTGCAGCGGCAGAGCTCGCCACCGTGCTCGCCGACTACAGTTTGTCTGAGGGGTGGGTTATGCGGGCTGACGGAACTCAGGTACCAGACCCCGCGGCGGTCAGGGCGACCGAGGCCGACTATCCTGAGATAGCCAGGCTCATCTGCGGCGACGAGGAGATTGGCAAGCACTACGACGTCAGCGCGCTCGTGGCTCAGTTGTGTGAGAGAGAGCGGCTTCAGGGCTGCAGGAGCATAGTCATTAGGGATAGCGAAGGAATTGCTGCGCATATGGCAACCTATGCCGAGTCCGACGATGTTGCCGTCTGCGCCGGGCTCAAGGCACGCCCTGGCGCGGAGAAGGGTGTCGGGGCGCGGGTGCTCTCATCGCTGGCCGTCGAAGTGGCCGCGCGCGGCCTCATACCTTTGCTGTACTGCTACATAGAGCCACTGTGGCCTTGGTACGAGGCCCATGGGTGGGAGAAAGCCTTCCACGTCGCGAAGCTCGAGCACTGCGGCAATTACTAAACAAGCCACGAAAGGGAAGGTGAGGCCCATGAGGAAAGTGATCACATATGGAACGTACGACCTTCTGCACCGGGGCCATGTGCGCCTGCTGGAACGCGCCAAGGCGCTCGGCGACTACCTGGTCGTGGGCGTAACCGCCGATGGCTTCGACAAGGTGCGCGGGAAGATTAACGTTTCCCAAACCCTCAACGAGCGCATGCGTTCTGTCCAAGAGCTCGGGATTGCTGACGAAGTAATCGTTGAAGAGTACGAGGGCCAGAAGATTGACGACATCAGACGTATGGGAATTGATGTGTTCACCGTAGGCTCTGACTGGGTTGGTAAGTTCGACTATCTCAGGGAATACTGTGAGGTAGTCTACCTTGATCGCACGCAAGGCGTCTCGAGCACCGAGCTTCGCGCCGAAAGTGGACATCTACGAATGGGGTACGTGGGCAAGCGTGTGCTAGTGGAGAAGTATCTGCGTGAAAGTGCCTTCGTGAATGGCGTTGACCCCACCTGCGCGATGATCGACAGTGATGGAAGCCTCGCAGGCTGTGGCTTAGTCGAACAGGTTAATGATTTCGATGAGATAGTCGGTCGATGCGACGCAATCTACCTTGCATCGCATCCCAATCAGCACTATGGACAGATTAAGCGAGCGCTTGAGGCGGGCAAACATGTTCTATGTGAGAGCCCCATTGCCTCAACGCGTGAGGCGTGCCAGGAACTGCAGGCGCTCGCACGCTCAAAGGGCCTCGTTTTGGCCGACGCGATCAAGACGGCGTATTCAACGGCCTACCATCGACTGCTTCTGCTCGCCAAGAGTGGTCACATTGGACGAGTTCTGTCGGTGCGCGCTGTATGCACCAGCCTTGTTGATCTTGGCAGTGAGGACATCTCGAGCGTTGAGGGCAAGTGGTCGAGCTCCAAAGCCTGGGGTCCAGCAGCGTTGCTGCCCATCTTGCAGCTACTCGGAACTAATTATCAATCAGCCGATTTTGTAAGGGCCGACCTTGAAGGTCACGCTGGCTTTGACGCGTTTGGTGAGATCCGACTGGCATTCGAGGATGGCTACGGCGAGGCGGTTTTCGGCAAGGCGGCTAAATCTGAGGGGTCGCTTGTGGTTTCCGGCACGGATGGCTACATTTACGTACCCGCTCCCTGGTGGAAAACAGACTACTTCGAGGTACGCAAAGAGGATCCTTCTCAAAACAAGCGGTATTTCTTCCAGCTTGACGGCGAGGGAATTCGAAACGAGCTCGTCGAGTTCGCGCGAGCAGCTGAGCGTGGAGGCAAATGCGGTCTTTACATCGATGATAGTGTATCCGCCGCCATAGCTGGCCTGCTGGGTCAATTCGACGCAAGTAAAGACCACATCGAACTGTCGCCTATCAAGCTCGGGAGCGACACCTGTGGTGAAGGCGTAGCGAGATAGCCGCGCTTAGATATACACTCGGCGCATTATTCATGCCGTAATCTGAAGCATGGGGGAGTGGTAACTATCATTCGTCTGGATGATAGCGGTCAGCATCTCAATTGCATGCTTATCTTTCATTGATTTAACTACAACGCAAGCAGCAACTTGCGAATAACGGAAGCCGAAATTTAGCTACTTCCACGTAAACTCTCTCCATGAGTTTTGACTTACGTTGGTTCAAAAATTGACTAAGCCAACTTTTGAACCAACGTAACCCTCCGTAAGCACTTGAATGTGTCTTCGCTATTTGGTACTTGGTTAAGCAAACCAAATAAAAGACTCTATGCTAGGGTCATGATGACTACATAATTTGATTTAGAATCAGGCTCACATTTTCGACACGATCTTCGGGGGCCTTCCGGTCTCTGAATCATCAACTGTTTTCTAAACTGATATATAAATTGAAATCGACCCTTGAGGAGTAAAACAGATCCTCAGGGGTCGATTTCATAAATGGAAAACCAAAAACACCCTGGCAGAAACTATCAATCTAAGATTCGAATCAGTATTTAAATTGATGTCACATAAATTAATCTACTCGAATATTATTACTTATAATAGAACATACGTTTGAATTGGAGAATTGTGGCAAACAGTACCGACTTCGAGTCTTTTCTAAAAGATATCAACCCAAGTAAATCTACTATCGATGAAGCAAGCAGACTTCACCAGAATCTTAGGAATCACTTGAAAACTTGTGAGAGCTATAAACATATTTATGTTCACAGCTATTTGTCAGGATCTTACGCTAAGCAAACGTTCATTCGTCCAAAAAAGAATTCGGATTGCTGCGATATTGACGTTGTCATCGAAACTAGTCGTTCAACAAACGATTCTCCGACTTTTGTATTGAATGAGCTTGAAAAGGCCCTCAAACTACGCAGCTGTTACCAAAAAACGACTATTCAAAATCATTCTGTCGGTATAGATATGGCAAGTTTCCATCTTGATGTTGTGCCCTTGGTCAGAGATGAAAACGGTTTTCTTAATATTGGATCATCTAAGGAAGGCACTTGGAAGCGAACTGATCCGAAGAAACATATTTCTTGGACAACAGAAGTTAATCAAGGGTATGAAAATGCATATAAGCCTTTGGTGAAAATTTTTAAATGGTGGCGAAGAGAAAACTGTCCATCGAATGTCAAATATCCAAAGGGAATTACTCTTGAGAAAATGATTGCTGATAATTTACCAGAACCGCACCTCACGATTGAAGAGCGTGTAATGCAAACAATGGCCAATTTGTCAGAAGCGTACTCAGAAGATTTAAGTTCTGGCAACACTCCATTTATCGAAGATCCCGCATTTTGCGAAAATAACCTAGCGGAAAAGTACAAACACAACGACTTCCTTGAGTTTTCAAATAGACTGATCGAACAACTTGATCTTCTTGCAGAAAAAGGCACTGGCAACGATATTTGGAGAACCATTCTTGGCATTAATTTCCCAGCAGGGAATGAATCGAGATCTTACGCAGCTGGAACGAGGCGAATTGCACAGGAACGCGCGTTGTCCGTTACCCATAGACAAAAGCTGAAGTATCCCTTGCAATCTCAAAAACCAAATGCAACCATCACTGCAACTGCCACTCTTCCTTCGGGCAAACAAATCAATCTTCCAAATGATGGGCCGGCGGTTCCGAAAGGGTCCTCAGTGATATATAAAGTCACATACAGCCCAATTAAAGACGGGCGTGTAAGATGGCAGATCACCAATACCGGTGAAGAGGCTATGCGATGCTGTCAGCGTGGGGGCTTTGAAGCTCCCAACGAAGGGAAAACTTCAAGACGAGAAGAAACAGCCTATACCGGAAAACATATCGTGCAGTGCTTTGTTGTGTGTAAAGGCTATTGCGTACGATGGACCCGTCCGTTTTTCATTAATGTGGAGTAGATAATTGATATGGATAAATTGTTGGAAATAATACTACAGCTCCTACAAATCTTTTATAGCGCCCGTGACTGCATAACTGCTATCTGCTCAGTATTTGGGTTCATCGCACTGTTGGTAGTTGCCGCGGGATCTTTTGCTGGCATTACTCAAGCCCTGATCAGATTCGGGCTAGCGTTATTCGCAAAGAAAATCGCTATTATCGCAGGACTTGATGATTTTAATGACATTCGAAAAGATTTGGTCAATTCCGGCCTTATTAAAACAAGAAATATTCAGCATGTCACCAACAAACACCTTGATGAAGCTCAATCAGCGCTTTTAATGATTATTGTTCATGAATATCTAAGCAACGAAGAATTCAATGCTGTTGTCCGAGGTAAAAAGCCCCAGTGCGGATTAATCGTCTACTGCCCTCCTGAAAAAGGAAGGATCGATGAGCAGGGCATGAAACTGCTTAGTATGATTTCATTTACCGCGCTTTGCAACTTCAGGGGACGAATGGTCAACGACGTTCTTCTGATGATGCTATCCACGTCGTTTAAAGGAAAGGATATCAATTAGGGAATTATCCCCTAAACAGCCCATATAACCAATCAACTAACAGCATAAGCTACGATGTGGAACGACTTTCAAATCAATCGGATATTCTACTACGATCAATGACCTCAGTAACGTAATTCCTATTGTCAGAGAATCCTGAATGCAGATCGATAATTGTAGTATTGCCAATTGATTTTTGGCTGCGGAGGAGACAATGAACCTAACAAATTTACCTGAGTACATCTCAGCGATTGTGGCAATCATCGCGTTGCTCATTTCTTGTTACCAGGCTCGTCTCAGCAATAAACAGTCTCTATTCAATCGACGTTTAAATATATGGATAACCGTCGATAATCTCATGAGCGTTTACGCAAAAAACGCGAAGAACTTGGAACATGACGACGAACCGCAAATGGCAATCGACCTACTATTTGTATGGCTGACTAACACCACGTACCTGCAATCAATCTCAGCCTCAATTAATAAGGTGTTAGATGCCGACCTTCAACTTAAATTGCATTTAAAGCTTGATGAAATGAGATCGCTCGCCATGGAGGCGAGATTTTGCTTCAAGGGAAAGAGTGGAAAGGCAATTGCCGAATTCATAGAAGATTATCAATCCCTTTTGTTTTCAATGTATCAGTATCAGATTCTATTTAATAAGATGCTCAAGAATGCAAGGGAATATCAATGGACGCTTGAACAGGCTTCTGAAAGGTTAGATGAGCCCGATCAACGGCAAGATCTCTTTGAAAGAGAAAACACTCTTGCCGCATCATACAAAACTCTATGCCAGCTAAACAAGAGAGGTGCAATTCAGCGCCAAATGCAACTAGCAGGTCCTATATGGCGCTGAGAGAATGGATAGATTACATGTCGATTAGTGGCAACACTCCGTATCTACCGATTGTCCAAGCAAGCTATCTCGTGACGCAGTTTGGCCGTTTCTAGTGGCTCATATGATGGCCTTCGCCTGCCGTTGGAGGACTTTTAGGATAGAAGTAATTACATTAAGGATATGCGTCACGGGAGCACGATAAAGCCTACTTAAACGGACAAGCTCGTAGCAGAGACAGGGCGTACGCGAAGGACTTGTTTGGCGACATCTGGGGAGTGCGATGGCCCCGCTTCTCTCGGACCTCAATATAATAGGAGCAATATAACTGGCTCGTATTAGTTACGTAGACCCGAGCCAGCATTTAGTATAAGCAATCGGATCGGTATTAATAGGTTGACTGCAGGCACATAGAAATCCTTTAAATTAATTACAGCAATTTCAATGTGATTCACACTTCTAAATTGAAGTATTTCATAAATATCTATGCAGCTATTTGATTAAACTATTGTTCATTAAGTAGCCTATCTTAAGGTCGGCAATGGAATCTCAATTATGTGACAAGCTCTTTGCTCCTTCCAAGCCTTACTGGGCATATTGGCAAGAGTTATCCGAAGATGCTGTTTATAACGGACTAATGCTTGCCGGATGGTTTGCCGACAAACTACCGCCGATTTTTTCGGCAGAACAATTTGTTACGTATTGCAATAATCGCAAAATGGCAAGCAACGATTCACGCTCAGAGTGGATTAGATTTAATTACATTCGGTGCAATGGACAATATCGAAAATTCGGCATACCAACCCCCTTCACCTACGAGCGACTCGTCCGCGGTTTAGCCGACAATTGGGGCGATATAGTCCGTCACGTTCAAAAATACACATTACCGCAGCCTTATGCAGTTAGCAGGATTCATCCTCGTGTGATTCCCGATTCGCAAGCAATATTCCAAATGAACTATTCAAACTGGATGACTGATCCTAACCCTGAACCAACTATTCTTATTGGTAAAAAATACCTCGTGAAATGCGACATCTCCACTTGTTTTCCGAGTATATACACGCATTCTTTGCCTTGGGCGATTATGGGAAGGGATAACGCAAAGCAAAATAGAAGTTCCCGTCGGGGCGGTTGGGCGAACGAAATTGACGGACTACTTCAAAAGGCGTGCGACGGCGAAACCCACGGATTACTTATCGGTCCACACGCTTCCAATGTTGTCTCAGAATTAATTCTCACAGTTATCGATGCTAGTTTATTTAACAAAGGCTATAGATTTATTCGAAATATCGATGACTACAATTGTTATGTCGCATCGCGATACGAGGCCGAGCAGTTCATCATCTCGTTGCAGGAAGAGCTGTCCAAGTTTCGTCTAACACTGAATCAGAAGAAAACTGAAATACTAGAATTACCCATAGCGCTTTCTAATGGCTGGGTAAATTCATTAAGGCGCAATGAACCTAATAAATCGGACCCGCTTGATTACAAAGATGTGTCATCTTTTTTGGAATACGCGACCAGTCTTCTTCCTTCTTACCAGAATAATGCCTCAATACTGCTATACGCGTTCAAAATGCTCGCATCGCGCTCACTAAAGCCTTCGGCAAAAGCCTATTTTCGGGACTATGCTATGCACCTTGCAATCGTATTTCCTTATTTGCTGCCGTCATTCGAGAAAGCAATAATTGAGCCTTTGAGTATGGACAAAGATTATATTGAGTGTCTCTCAAAGGTTATTATCTCTGATTGTCTTAATCACGGTGATCACCTTTCGGTTTGCTACGGCCTTTACTACGCAATTAAGTTCGATTTTAAGGTTGATATGCCCGATTTTGAAGATATCAAAAGGGCTAATGACTGTCTTTTATACTTATTCGTCTATCTTTACGCCAAGCATTTTGGCGATGGATATTTGCTTGATCGTCTTACAAAGCATGCTAAGGAATTCCCAATAGAAGGGCGTGAATTTGAAGAGATGTGGCTTTTTCTCTATCATATTCGATCAAAAGAGTGGTTACCGTCTGATGAGTGGAGGGCCATTAAAAAGAGGGGAATCAAGTTCATTAAACCCGAATATTTAAATTAGTGATTGGATTTTTTTATTTAGCTTCTATTGAGGTGCAGCGATGACTGGACGTATCCCTTGGACTCGATATTCAGGTGAGGATATCGAGTCAGTTCTTGCGACGTTTATTTCTCTTGAAGAGCGAGACGCCATTAAAATTCGACCTTCTAGGGGCGATGGAGGAATTGACCTTATCGTTTACCTTGATGCTGAAACGGTCGACATATATCAAATTAAGAAATTTGCTGAAAATCTAAAAAACGGCCAGAAAGCTCAGATTGAAAATTCGTGGCAGGAATTATCGGCAACCACAGTCGATTTGCATGTAAAAATAAATAGCTGGCATCTTGTTATGCCATTAGATCCCACAAATGAGAATCTAAGATGGGCTAAGGAGCTGGTTGAAACTTCTGGTACAAAATTCGTCTGGGATGGCCTTTCAAGAGTTGATGGCTGGGCGTCCAAACACCCAGAAGTAATTGATTATTACTTTTCAAATGGAAAAGAAGAGGTCTCTGAGTATGCTGCGAAACTGCTCTCCATGGCCAATCTTCCAGACTGCAGCGATCCAGCCATTCTCGAAAATAGGCTGCGCGATCTATGTTCCCATCTTGATAAACTGGACCCTTACTATGCATATTCAGTTCACGTGCTCTCAGAATACGACAAACGCGATGATTTTTGCGCATGTGCCCCTGGCGTTGTTATGTCCCAAATTCTAGTAACCCCGGGAGCAGGTCGAATCGCAATCGACGTAATTGAAAAGACGCCAATTGCTTCAATGCTGCATCCATTAAGGTTTTCACTGAAAATCACTGCAGGGACTGACGATGAGAAGGAACAGGCCAAAAATTTTATCGAGTATGGTATGCCCTTCACTTCGTTGCCGGCGGAAGTGATTGATCAGGCCTACCAATTGCCCGTTGGACGTTCCTGCGATGGTATTCGAAAGGGAATCATTAAGACCCTTGATCTGCCCACATCAACTTGCATAAGGTCGGCTTCGTTGTTCTGGGAAGGCTGTGGTGAACTACATCTAATAGTTGATAAGGCCACTCATGGAACGAAGGGAGCTTTCTTTTCTGCCCATGACGCGACGGAAACCTTTCGATTGAGCTTTAAATGGATCGGCAGCCAGTCCGGCGGAACGATTAACTATGAGTTTTCATTTAACAAATTACTCAATAAGCGTTCTCGAGATGTAGTAAGAACTTATCGATTCTTAAGCGAAGCCGAAGATGAAAAAGTGGAGCTTCGAATCGATGGCACGAGTGCTCTCTATTTTTATCTCGGCCTCAGGGATGATGTGGTTGCCGAAGTAAATGCCATATACGGTCTTGCGGTTGCGTTAGAAACTATTAACAGGGCTGCGGACGGCGAAATGCCTTTCCCTGATTATTTTAAAATCACTAAAGGAGAAGTCGCAAATATTAAAGATGCAGCAAGACTGCTCGATGGCGAAACGATTGTATATAGTTGGGAATCACATGGGTTTAATCTAGAAGGGGATGAAGTCCCAAACTTTGAATACCCCTCTTTAGCGCGCTGGATTAAGCCTATAGCTGTTAAGCTTGGAAGCAAAGAGGCATTCTGCGGTTTTGCACAGACTACTCTAGTAATTGGTTCTTCAGAATGCTCAGCAGACCAAATAAAAGATTCTGAACGTAAGCTAGTCTTAAGCCCAGATGATCAGTACGGAAACAAAGCTATATGTGCAATGGTTCCACCAAATGAAGATGTGCTGAAGGGCCGAGATACTTTATGGACCGTTCGTCCTCCAAAATTAGACGATTGGTTAACAATGGTTGAGGCTGCGGAATCATCAGCTCAGGATTTTAAGCAATTGTCAAAGTAGGCTATTCTTACGATTTCAACCTGTAAGGGTCCTTTGTTACAGACTTAGGAATTTATGAACGCCAATCGACTCGAGGCGATTCTTCCTTTCGCCGACTGGCAAAACGATTTACACCTAATTTTGGGAGTTGATCACGGTTTTATTCTTTGCTCATCGTCTGATCTCGCTAAACTAATAACTGCTGCTACCAGGGCATTTTCTGGTGCACATTCTATTGGCTCCTGCGAAGATCGGAGCGGGTATGTTTGCTGCCGAGTCCCACACCAGCCGTCATTACATTGCGATTGTTGCCATGGCCTGCCTATGCGTTTTGCTGGGCGGGCCTTCTTATGCCGCGGGCGCGGAGAGCCTCATCATCGCGGGCGAGACGTACTACGAGCCGGGCGTGTCGGGCCCCGGCTGGGCCTGGACCGATGCCGACCACCTGGAGCTTAACGGCTACGCGGGGGAGGCCATCGGCGCCGAAGGCGACCTGGTGCTGACGCTTGCCGGGCAAAACTCCGTGACGGAGTCGCATGCGCCCGATGCGGACATCACGCTGTGCGGCATGGAGGTGTGGGGCAACCTGACGCTTCGCGGTACCGGGACCCTGACGGCGACGGGCTCACAGTGCGGGATCCACGTCTCGCAGGCGCTCGTGGTGGACGGATGCACCGTCGATGCGCGGGCGGATGGGGCCGATATTACGGACGAGGCGGTCGCCGGCGTGATCGCAGGCGATATGGCCGTGCGCGGCGGCGGGCGCTTCGTCGCCGCGGGCGCCGGGTCCGGAGCGGGCGTGCGCGCCTACGGCGTGTGTCTGCAGGATGCGGGCCTTGGCGACGGTGCGGCCGGCTGTCGGCTTTCCGTCGACGCCTCGTGGCTCGATGCGACCGGTGCCGACGGCGGCCTTGCGAGCACGGGCGGGTCACTTGTATCTGCGCGGTTTGTGACGCCTGCTGGTGGGGCTTTTGGTGCTAGCGGCGTGGTGGACGCCTCCGGTGCGGTGGCACCGCATGTGGTGGTTGAGCCCGATGTGGCCACGCCTCCGGCGGGGGAGACCGATGGACACGACGTGCTGGGCGATAGCACGGACAAGTCTCCCGCCAATGCCAACCCCGCTACCGGAGAGCCCACCACGGTACCCACGGCAAATCCCTCGCTGAAGCCCGCGGCCGCGACAACCAAGACAACAACGACAGTAACCAAGACCACGGTGTCCACGTCCTATAAGCCCAAGACCGCAACCGCCACCGCGACAACTGCGTTACTCCCCAAGACCGGCGACAACAACTGGGTCGCAGCTTCCGTGACGCTTTTCCTGCTTGGTACAATGCTTCTAGCTGCCGCATGTCGTTGTTGAGATAGCTGCCATTTGGAAGAAAGGGACATCCACAAGGCATTGCTATTTGCTTGTTTGCTTATAGGCGCCCAATTATCGAAGGCAGAGGCCATACGGACGCGTCCATGGGCTGAATCGCGGCAACGAGACCCGGGTTGATATACGGGAGAAAAGAATTCAACAATAAGGTGGTGCAGATCACAAACAGCAAAAAGGGCACCGGGACTTATGTCGGCTCCGGTGCCCAAGCGCAATATCGGCAGTACACAGAGCACCGCAATGCAACAATCAGGGTCGAGCGCAAGGCGGATTTAGATCCGCTGAATTCATTTATAGTGCAAGCAGTATGGTCTAACCCCTCTTTTGCGTATATCCGGCTGTTGCGGTCGAGGCCTACGTCCCATGCGTAGAATTGCTTGGTATATAGAATTGCAACACCATTAAGTATTGTGGGGGTTTCTTGTGAAGTGGAACGAATTGGCTGAATTAATATGCGCGTTTATCTCTTTAATTGTGACAGCCATCATTGGCAAGAAACAGTGTTGCCAGAGCAAGCGCATGGAGGAATTCGAGCGTCGCCAGGACGAAAGAGACGAACGCAGACACGCCGAAGGGAATAAGGCGCAGGCAATCGAGTTTATCTCGAAGTATTACTCAGACAGAGGATTAATTCCGCTTTGCGCTGTCGCCGCCATGCACAATGACCTTTTTTATTATTCACGTGAGATGTACCGGAACTTTTGTTGTCTCGTGCCGGAGGTACAGAATCTAATTCTTAAATACTGCAATCTTGACTTGCGGGTCAGGGGAGAGGATGACCTGTTCGTCCGTTGCATCACCGCAGTCGAAGCCGCCCTCCGTGACCGCTTCCCAGAAGATGAACCCGTTCTTTATGATGATGGGAAATACGTGCTTCGCAGCCTCGAAAGGTATGCGGGGGAGAGGCTGCCAGAACCTCGGGTTGACCTTCTTTCTGAGTGCCTGGACTCTTCCTTTCTGCCCCCTGATAGCTGTTCCCCGGGGTACGATTACCTTATCCGTAAGGTCCTTTCCGAGGCCTTCGAATCCAGGGTCGCTTCCTTCGCCCCCATTTCCTATCTGAAAAATGAATATCAATTCGAATCGAGCTCCGAGATTGAGGCCTGCCGATTCGCGTTAACCGTTGCATTCTACGCGGCGACCTACGGCTCTGGTGACGAGGCCAACGATAAGGACTACGGGTGCCCCGGCGGTTTCGATGGCGAGAGAATCGAGACCATGGAAGACCTATTTCTTCTTGCCGTCTTTCAGATGTATACCAGGTTTCTACTTCCGGACGAGGAATAGGAATCGCAACCACGTGTCCGAGCCTTAAATATGTGTTCAAACTTCTTCCCCTATGTCCCCTTTGGGGACAGCCGCCAGCGCAATACCTCAGTGCTATACTCGTTGTCCTAAGGAAGTGATTCATATGTACTTGAGCGATACTAAGATTCAGGAGCTCATCGACAGCAAGGTGCTGCTCAATGCCGATGCTTCGAACATCGGACAGGTTACGTATGACTTGCGCACTGACGGGTTCTACGTTAACGAAAGCAAGCAATCCGAGGTCGAACTTGGCCCTGGAGACTCGACTTTTGTCTCTTGCGTTGAATGTATCGCGCTGCCCAACGATTTGACCGCTAGCGTTCTTTTACGCAATTCGCGCATTCGCCAGGGGCTTTCTTTGGATGCGCCGCTATATTTCCCCGGTCATGGAACACGGCTGTTCTACCGTGTTACAAACGTAAGCGGCAACACGATTGCCCTTGATAAATCTAAGGGTATCGCGCAAGTCGCATTCCAGCGCGTCGAAGGCACGGTTGCTCATCCTTACCATGGAGCCTTTTCCGATGAGCTCAATTTTAATGGGCTTGCCGACTATTCCGACGTCTATGCCGGAGAGCTCAAAAAGGTCGAGGATAAAAAGAACGAAGTCGCCAACATCGAGTCTCGTATCTATGGCAATGTTCTGGCTCTCTTCGCCATTTTTGCCGCGATCTTCACGCTTGTGAACGTTAATGCCGGAGGGGTTTCTTCCGATATAACGACCGTCCGTTTCGTTGCGCTTGATCTGCTGATTATCGGCGGATTCCTGGTCCTTGCGTCCGCAATTGAGGCTTTTCTTGTTAAGGATAAAGAAGATAAGGCGTGGCTTCCGCTCGTGATAGGCATCATATGCATCGCAGCGGCGGTTTTCCTTGCTTTTCGTAAATAGTCAAGTGATCTAAAGGTAAGCAATATGGCTTCCGAGACGGGGTGCCCCGGCCAATGCCGGGGCACCCCTATCTGTTGAGCGGTCTTTTGTTTTTAAATTACATGGCAGCCATAGCAGCCCCAACACATCCTCTATTTAAAAAACGCATGTCGCAAAAGCGTAAAACCGGGGTCTGGTCGACGGGCCTTGGTTTTACTCCGCACTTCGCTTGGATCCGCGACCTCGTTTTCGAAAGCCACTCCCGCGACAAGCTCGTCAAAAAGCAAGGTCGCAATTGCTTTGTGGCGAGCCGGCGACCTGTCGCGCGTATAGAATCTAAGGATCCGCACTCCAGTTATGAAATGGATTGGACACCACACGGAGATCCCCAGCACCCTGTGCAGCAATGTGTACGACTTCGCGTTTTGCCCCGAGCCCTGCTACGACCGCCTGGTCGACCTCGCCGACCCCGAGGACTGGGGCCCCGGCAACCGCATCCTCAAAAACTACCTGTCGTTTTCGTTTAGCCGCGCGGTGTTCCTGACCGAGCGCGACGTGGACCAGACCGCCCCGTCCAACTTGCCGCTGGTGTTCGACGACGTCCGCTGCCTATTCAACACCGGCCTGCACACGCGCCGCTACGAGACCACCTACGGCCTGTTTGAGCCCAACACCAAGCCCGACGCGCACCAGCACTGGTTTTTGAAGGGCTCCTTTAAGGAAAGCGACCCCATGCTAGTCTCGTTTGAGTACCTGCCGTGCCGCGTACGCTTTGCCGAGGACCCTTCCGAGCTGGTCTTTGACCACCGCCTTCCCATCCGCTCCAACATCGATCACATTCTGGGCGACGAGGAGAACCTGACGCGCATTCCTGCCAGCCTGATGGGGGAGGGTAACTCGCTGCTGCTGCGCCGCGCCTTTGAGGGTGCCGTCGTCGAGGCCGCCCGCCGCGCCGCCGCCAACTACACACTCGCCGTGCCGCAGTTCTACGGCGGCCGGATCCAGCTGCTCTTGCCGCTGTGCCTAACCGGCGACAAGCCCGAGCTGGCGCTGACCATCCAGCGCGAGGACGGTTTCTACGCCGCACGCACCTGCCTCACGCTCGACATGGCCTACAACAACGCGCGACTTATCTGCCGTCCCGAGACCTCGTGGATTTAACGATAAAGGGTGGTTTAGCTGCGGTTTTTCAGATTGCTTTGATTGTTTTGGCTTGGCTAGCACCCACGAATTTAAAATCGAGGGCAAAAAGTTCTTGGTAAACCACGCGCGGCTATGTTAGTATCTCTTTTGCCGAAAGGCGACGGGCGATTGGCTCAGGGGTAGAGCATATCCTTCACACGGATGGGGTCACAAGTTCGAATCTTGTATCGCCCACCATCAAAAGCGCAGGTCAGAGGTGTTAAGCCTCTGGCCTTTTTTCATATGATGCCAAATCGAACCGAATTTACCTAAAGCGTTGTATGTTATGCAGTTCACTTTAGTTGTCGTCATCGCACGTTTTGAAAAGTGCATCTGCGTTCATTCATTGAATTCTCTGCGCAATCTATGCGCAATTGTGGAGACAGAGACCACTGGCTCACAGCTCGTACCAGCACGTTCATGTCTATGGCGGATTTTCAATAGATTGCGTCAAGCTTTTGGTCAGTGTTTGGTCAGCTACCCGTACTTACCCGCATGATGCGCCAGTAGATAATCGACCTTGCCCGCAATCCGCACGGCCTACGGCCGATACCAGGGGAGGCGCAAATGGACGATATCGTCTGCGCAAACACTGCATTCCGCTATTGGCGCTGCCCACCGCAGGTGCGCAATCTCTACCCGCGCCTGCCCAACTCCGAAGACGGCTGGCGAGCTCTATCCCAAGCCCCTTTTGTAACCGAAGTCCTCAAGACCCCAATTATCGCTGTTACTTCGCCAGGTTGTTGTAATCACCACTCGGGATTGCGCTCTACTATTCGCTGGGAAGGGGCATCGGATGCCGGCACAACAATCGACACTAATTTAGGCTTTTGTGTCACCAATCCGCTTAACACGTTATTTACTATGACACGCTTTGTATCCCAAATAGATCTCGTACTGGCTATGTACGAACTTTGCGGTTGGTTTTCTGTTTTCGAGCCGGCTCCCGCTGCCGAAATGCAGTTAAAAATGGCGGTAGAGGAGAATCGCAATTCCAGCACGCAGGATCTGTTCGAACTTGGAGAAGGCGAAGACGAGGTTCCTTGGAAACGAGTTTATGCCCGCGCAACCGTTAAGGACCCAGATAATGATAGCCAAACGAGCAAGCGTGAAGATGGAAGAGAGGTTACGAAACTCAAAGGTACTTCTCTCTGGATGAGAAAGCCGCTCATCGAGCTGAGCGACCTGCATCGTTTCGCCGACAAGGTCAAAAGTCAAATGTGGGGAAAGCAGTTTTATGATGCCGCTCAGCAGGTTATCGGCATTGCTGCGTCTCCGCTCGAGGTTGCAGGAATCTTGCTTCTAAACCGTCCGCGGCGTCTTGGCGGCGCTGGCTTCACGAACGTTTATGCCAACGACTTAACTCCTCTTTCCATATCGGCGCAAAGCATCGCAGGTCAAAAGGTCTGCTACGGCGATATCGTGATCGTAAATCCGATTCTTATGAAAGGGGCAATTATCGAAATCCAAGGTGAAGTCATTCATGGTTCAGGTGCAATACTTGACCACGATGCGGAACGCATGACTGCGTTGCAGAGCATGGGATTCGATGTATTCCTGGTGACTCACGATATGCTCAACGATTCAAAGCAGCTAGACACCATAGTCAGAAGTGTCTGCGACCGTTTAGGGATTCGCTATAAAGTCAAAACTGAGGCAATGAAGTGCGCCGAGACGAGACTGCGAGCAAATGTTTTGTGCAACTGGTTGGAAATCGGAAATTAGCCGGCGACAAGGCGCTAGAACTACCTAGTTTGCCTGTTAGTGAATTAATGTCATTTCAAAACTGTGCCGGATTACGGGGCTGGACCCGGACCGGCCGTCCATACCCTGCATTTCACGGAATGCGCAAGTCGCCTACCTGCGATTTTGATTTTACCGATTACGGCATGCTCGGGGGTTCCCGGCCTGGCCCCGTAAACCGGCATGGTTTTGGAATCGCCGGGTCGGCGGGGGCGCGGTCGGCCCCGGTAATGGGCCTGGCGCCGGCAAGACGGCCGTTGGGCGGATGGCGGAACGCGCCGCGACTGCGAAATTTTCCAAAATTGTCCTTGCATCGTGGTCCGAGTTCCCGTATAGTACTTCTTCGCACGGGGGCGTAGCTCAGCTGGGAGAGCGCTTGACTGGCAGTCAAGAGGTCAGGGGTTCGATCCCCCTCGTCTCCACCCGAGCATTGAATGAGGCTCCAACGCAAGTTGGAGCCTTTTTTCATATAGGCACACAAGGTCAAAGG
>NZ_QROG01000014.1:26212-49616 GCF_003474585.1 Collinsella sp. AF39-11AT
AGTTGGAGCCTTTTTTCATATAGGCACACAAGGTCAAAGGCGGCAGCATGATCCTCCTGGTCGACAAGATCGTGCGTTGAACGGGTGCCGCGCGCATGGTAGTATTTCACATCGTGGTTCAAAGCGTTGGAGGCTGTTCTGCCACCCCAACTGCAAGCGCCACTTTATAAGGGCTCTTGGCGCAACGGTTAGCGCAGGGGACTCATAATCCCTGGGTTCTGGGTTCGAATCCCGGAGGGCCCACCAGGTTTTTCAACAGGTCAGGCAATATGTCTGGCCTGTTTTCTTTTTCATGGCATTAGTTTTCACTTGCAAATAGCCTGCTTGCTCACTTCCGGACGCCCTCGGTCGGCTGCCTGCGATGCCGCCGCCACGAAACCGGCCCATCTACTACGTTTAACCCCGACCCCTCGACCATACCCCGTATTTCGCGAAAACCGCAGGCCGTCTACCTGCGGTTTTATTTCTGCCCGAGACGCCATGGTCGGGAGATGTCGCCCAAACGTAGTAGATGGGCCGGTTTCGTGGCGGGGATCCCGGGGGCGACCGGAGTGGAGCCTGATAGGCGGGCGGCGGCAGCGCCGCCCGCCCGCATCGGCCCCGCGGGCGCCGGTCTCCGCCGTCGCGGCCCCGCGGGACTCCGGCGCCCGCGCCCCCGGAAAGTTTTTCCAAAATTGTCCTTGCATCGTGGTCCGAGTTCCCGTATAGTACTTCTTCGCACGGGGGCGTAGCTCAGCTGGGAGAGCGCTTGACTGGCAGTCAAGAGGTCAGGGGTTCGATCCCCCTCGTCTCCACCCGAGCATTGAATGAGGCTCCAACGCAAGTTGGGGCCTTTTTTCATATTGGCACACAAGGTCAAAGGCGGCACCATGATCCTCCTGGTCGACAAGATCGAAAAAAGCTTCGGCGCACGCGTCCTCTTTAGCGGCGCGTCCTTCCAGATCAACCCCGGCGAGCGCTTCGCGCTCGTGGGCCCCAACGGCGCCGGCAAAACCACCATGCTCAAAATCATCATGGGCATCGACAGTCCCGACTCCGGCCAGGTCCAGTACGCAAAGGACTGCCAGGTGGGCTACCTAGAGCAGGAAACTAATCTGGAACAAAAGGACACCACCATCCTCGCTGAGGTCATGGCCGCCGCCAAGGAAATCCGCCGCATGGGCGAGCGCGCCAACGAGCTGCAGGCCCAGATCACTGAGCTCTCCGAACAGGGCAAGGACGTTGACGCGCTCCTTAACGAGTACGGCCAGGTCCAGGACCGCTTTGAGCACCTGGGCGGCTACGAGCTCGAGAGCAACGCCCGCAAGATCCTGACCGGCCTTGGCTTTAAGGTCACCGACTTTGAGCGCCCGTGCTCCGAGTTCTCGGGCGGCTGGCAGATGCGCATCGCGCTCGCCAAGCTCTTCCTGCGCCATCCCGACCTGCTGCTTCTGGACGAGCCCACTAACCACCTGGACCTCGAAAGCGTCCAGTGGCTGCGCGGCTTTATAGCCAACTATGACGGCGCCGTCCTCATCGTCAGCCACGACCGCGCCTTCATGGACGCTTGCGTCGACCACGTCGCCGCACTCGAAAATCGTCGCGTGACCACTTACACCGGCAACTACAGCAGCTACCTCAAGCAGCGCGAGGACAACCTTGAGCAGATGCGCGCCAAGCGCGCCGCCCAGGAGCGCGACATCGCCCACATGCAGGTCTTCGTCGACAAGTTCCGCTACAAGCCCACCAAGGCAGCCCAGGCCCAGGAGCGCATCCGCAAGATCGAGCAGATCAAAAAGGAGCTTGTCATCCTACCCGAGGGCCACAAGCACATCGACTTTAAGTTCCCTGACCCACCGCGCTCCGGCGATATGGTCGTGGGCCTGGAGGGCGTCTCCAAGTCCTACGGCAACAAACACATCTACAGCGATATCGACCTCAAGCTCTACCGCGGCGAGCACGTGGCGCTCGTCGGCCCCAACGGCGCCGGCAAGTCCACGCTCATGAAGATCATCGCCGGACTGGAGCCGCCCACCACCGGCACCCGGGACCTGGGCACCAACGTAGGCGTAGCCTACTACGCCCAGCACGCACTCGAGGGCATGACCGAGTCCAATACCGTCCTGCAAGAGATTGACACCGTCACGCCCAAGTGGACCGTGCCGCAGCAGCGCAGCCTGCTGGGCGCCTTCCTGTTTAGCGACAACGACGCAATCGAAAAGCAGGTTCGCGTCCTCTCCGGCGGCGAAAAGGCGCGTCTGGCGCTCGCCAAGATGCTCGTAGCACCCGAGGCGCTCCTGTGCCTGGACGAGCCCACCAACCACCTAGACATCGACTCGGTGGACATGCTCGAGAACGCCCTGCAAAACTTCCCCGGCACCATCGTGCTGATCAGCCACGACGAGCACCTGGTGCGCGCCGTGGCCAACCGCGTCATCGATATCCGCGACGGCAAAGTCACGGTCTACGACGGCGATTACGACTACTACCTCTACAAGCGCGAGGACCTCGCAGCCCGCGCCGCCGCCGAGGCGTCCACGGAGAGCGCGCCGGCCACGACCAAGTCCGCCAAGGCCAGCGCCGCCCAGGCCGACACCCCCGTCGCCGCCCCCAAGCCTGCCGAGGGCAAAAAGACCAAGGAGCAAAAGCGCGCCGAGGCCCAAGCCCGCGCTGCGCTCAACAAAAAGCTCAAGGGCGTGCGTAACCAGCTCAAGAAGATCGAGACGGAGCTCGACAAAAAGCGCGCCCGCTATGACGAGCTTATGGAATTGATGGCGAGCGAAGAGCTTTATGCCGATCAAGACAAGTTCAACGCCGCGCTGGGGGAATATAACGGGCTTAAGCAAGAGCTGCCCAAGCTCGAGGACGAATGGCTGGAGCTTTCCACCCAAATCGAAGAGGAGACCGCGCGTGAATTCTCGTAAGGCCGCTGCCGTGGCGATGAGCATCATCGCCATTGCTTGTCGCATCTGCGGCATCTTTATGAGCGCGATGACCGTGCTGCTGTGCTTTAGCGGCCTCACTGCCAAGCTGCAGATTGTGGGCTTCGTCGTTGAGCTTTCACGCGCACTGCCAAGCGCCATCGCCGGCTATGGCGTCATCACGTCGCCCTTTGGCGGTGTGTTCCGCCTGGATTACGCTATCGTGGCCGTCATTTTGTTTGTGGCCGATTACCTGCTCACGCGCGCCTCGCGTCGCGTCCGCTAGGGGAGCGCCATGTCCAGCAGCTACCTCATGAACCTGCTCGCCAGCGCCGTTGCCGTCATCGTGGGCATCGTGATCCACGAGAGCGCACACGCCGCCGCGGCCTGGGCGCTCGGCGACAAAACGGCCCGTTCGCGCGGCCGCGTGTCGCTCAACCCGCTTAACCATATCGACCTGTTTGGCACCATCATCCTGCCGCTGCTCATGCTCGCGGCCGGCGGCCCGGTATTCGCCTTCGCCAAACCCGTGCCCGTCTACCTCAACAACCTCAAGCACCCCAAACGCGACGAGGTCCTGGTGAGCGTGGCCGGCCCCGCGTCGAACATCGCACTCGCGTGCCTCGCGGCCGCCCTCATGCACGCGGCATATGGCAGCCTCTATACCGGCATGTCCTTTGCCACGGCGTCACAGATCATGAACTTCGGCGCCACGTTTATCGTGGTCAACCTGTCACTCGCGTTTTTTAACCTCATCCCGATCCCGCCGCTCGACGGCTCGTCGATCATCGTGCCGTTCCTCAAAGGCAAGGCGCTCGCCAACTACTACCGCCTGCAGCAATACGCCATGCCGATCCTTATCATCGTGCTGTACCTGCTGCCCATGTGGACAGGACTCGACGTGATTGGCCGCTATTTCGACGTTACCGTGTATCCACTTGCTGAGCAGCTGCTCAACTTCGCAATCGCCGGCATCTAAGGTAAACTTACAGGTCGACCGTGCAAAACGGTCGTAACATGCACCCAAACCGCGCCGCGAAGGCGCCGTCAAAGGAGGTCGAAGATGTCGTATCGCGTGTCGACGCAGGTCTACAGCGGACCTTTCGACCTGCTGCTGCAGCTGGTAACCCGACAAAAAGTAGATATCGGCGCCATCTCCATCAGCGAGGTGGCCGAGCAGTACCTTGCCGAGGTGGAGCGCATCGAGGCGCTGGACCTGGACGTGGCGAGCGACTTTCTGCTGGTCGCGGCAACTCTTTTGGACATCAAGGCCGCCTCGCTGGTGCCCCAGGAGGCCCCGCGCAAGACAGACGACGATGACGATGACGACGATGACCTCGAGGAACTCAGCGCGCTCGACGGCGACGCCCTACGCGAGGTCCTGATCCAGCGCCTGATTGCCTACAAGCAGTTTAAGGGCGCGGCGGCAGCCCTTGGCGCCCGCATGCAGGCCGAAAGCCGCATGCATCCGCGCGTGGCCGGCCCCGACCCCGAGTTCTTGGGCCTTATGCCCGACTACCTGGCCGGCATTACCCTGCGCGGCCTCGCCGTCATCTGCGCCGACCTGGACGGCAAGCGCCAGACTTTCCTGCTGGAAGCCGAGCACGTGGCACCGCATCGCGTGCCGCTCGACCTGACGGTGGCCTCGGTCGATCGCTTTACCATGGCTCACCAAACCTGCACCTTCCGCGAGCTGTTGGACGGCGATGCCACCACCGAACAGCTTGTCGTCACCTTCCTGGCCATGCTCGAGCTCGCCAAGCGCGGCTCTCTTACACTGAGCCAGGACGAGATCTTTGGAACTATTCAAATCAACCGCGTCGAGGGCGCCGAGGCATACGTGCCCGGCGAGGGCCCCGAGCTCACCGAATAGGAGCAGCAACCATGTCAACCCTTTCAACGCTGGAGGCAAACAGCCTCAAAGGCGCCCTCGAGGCGATGCTGCTGGTGTCGAGCGACCCGGTGAGTGCGCCCGCGCTCGCCGGCGCACTGGATATCGCCCCCGGCGAGTGCGCATCGCTGCTCGCCGAGCTCAAGGTTGAGTACGAGGAGGCCAACCGTGGCTTTCAGCTGCGTGAGGTCGCCGGCGGCTGGCGCCTGTTTACGCACCCCGCCTACCACGACGTGGTCGAGGCCTATGTGTTGAGCTGGGACACGCAAAAGCTGTCGCAGGCCGCGCTCGAAACACTGGCCGTCATCGCATACCACCAGCCCGTGACGCGCGAGGTGGTCAAGGGCATCCGCGGCGTCAATTCCGACGGCGTCATCGCGTCGCTCGTCGACAAAGGTCTAGTGCGCGAGCTCGGCCGCGACCCCCAGCGAGGTCAAGCCATCATCTACGGCACGACCAACGCCTTCTTGGAAAAGTTCGGTCTGCGCTCCACCCGCGACCTGCCCGACCTGGAGCAGTTTGCCCCCGACGAGCAATCGCGTCAGTTTATCCGCGAGCGCCTGAGCGGCCGCAGCATTCAGTCCACGCTCGAGGAGCAGGCCGATGACCTGGACGAAGAGCGCGAACTGCTCGATACCGATGTTGAAGATGTTGAGGCAGTCAAGGACTTGGAAACCCTGGTCGTCGACGAGACCTCGGAGGATTTGCATGACGAGGACTAACGAAGTAGGGGAGACGCGCGCCATGGGTAACGCAGTACCCGCCACCGACGCCCAGCCCGTCTATCCGCACACCATGCGCCTGCAGCGCTTTTTGGCGCGCGCGGGCGTGGCGAGCCGCCGTGGCTCGGAGGACCTAATGACCGCCGGCCGCGTGACCGTCAACGGCGAGGTCGCGACCGAGCTGGGCACCAAGGTCGATGTCGACCACGATCACATCGAGGTCGACGGCATGCCCGTCAAGCTCAACCAGGGCGCCGTGTACTTGATGCTCTACAAGCCGACCGGCTACCTCACCACCATGAGCGACCCGCAGGAGCGCCCTTGCGTGGCCGACCTGGTCCCGCGCGACCGCTTTCCGGGCCTGTTTCCAGTGGGCCGCCTGGACCGCGACACCACGGGCCTTTTGCTCTTTACCACCGACGGCGACATGTCGCAGGATCTGCTGCACCCCAGCAAGCACGTCTACAAGACCTACCAGGCGCTCGTGGACGGACGGCTGTCCGACCGCGACTTGGAACCACTCCGCAGCGGCATCGAGCTCGACGACGGCCTGTGCCAGCCGGCGATCTGCCGCGTCATCAACGCGCGCGAGGCCGAGGCCGTAGCTCCCCAGGGCGTCAAACCCGGCACCACCGCCGTGGAGGTCATAATCCGCGAGGGTCGTAAAAACCAGGTCAAGCGCATGCTGGGCAAGATTCACCATCCTGTGATCCGCCTGCACCGCTGCAACTTTGCCGGCCTTGAGCTCGAGGGCGTGGCCAAGGGCTCGTGGCGCGAGCTCACCGACCGCGAGGTGCAGATCCTTAAAAGCGGCGGCATCCCGCCCAAGCAGGCGAGCGCCAAGCGCAACGGCGGCAAGCCCCAAGACACGCCCGCCAGCCGCACGCGTCACCACGGCAGCCACGGCTCCGCACCCAAGCGCAACACCTACCGCGAGCGCTACACAGGCTAGGCAACCCGCCGCGCCCCAACGCCCGCGAACCATACCAGCACGTCAACCACCGAAAGGAAGCATTGCATGATCGTCGCCATCGACGGCCCCGCCGGTTCCGGCAAGTCCACCATCGCCAAGGAGATCGCCCGCCAGCTGGGCTTTAACAAGCTCGATACGGGAGCCATGTATCGCGCCGTCACGTTCGCCGCGCTCGACCGCGGCATCGACCTGGACGACGAGGCGGCCATCGACGCCCTCGCCGAGCAGATCGAAATCCGCTTTACCAACGGAACTGGCGAAGACACGCGCCTGACCATTGACGGCAAGGACGCCTCGGCTGCCATTCGCACCCCGCAGGTCGACGCCAACGTGTCCAAGGTCTCGGCCTACCCGGGCGTGCGCGCGGCCATGCTCATCCATCAGCGCCGCGCCGCAGAGGACCGCGATATCGTGGCCGAGGGTCGCGACATCGGAACCGTCGTGTTCCCCAACGCGCAAGTCAAGGTCTTCCTGACCGCTGACCCGCGCGAGCGCGCCCGCCGCCGCGTGCTGCAGCGCCACCAGAACGACGCCCAGCCGCTCACCACCGAGCAGCTCGAGGCCGAGGTCGACGAGACCCTCGACGCCCTCAAACAGCGCGATAAACTCGACAGCAGCCGCGAGGTCGCGCCGCTCGTTCCCGCCGAGGACGCCGTGCACGTCGACTCCACCGCCCATACCATCGACGAGGTCGTCCGCATTATCGAGGGCCTCATCAACCAAAGGAGGTAGCCCATGCGCCTGTTTAAGCAGACGCCCGAGGACTATTACAACGCCCCCTACGCCGAGTTCCCGGCGCTCATCCGCGGTACCGTCGTCGTAGTCATGGCCATCCTTTGGGCCTTCTCCAAGCTCATGTGGCGTTGGAAGGTCGAAGATGCCGATCTGCTGTTTGAGCGCCAGGACGGCCGCGGCAGCGTGGTCATCTGCAACCACACCTCGATGGCCGAGCTCTTGGCCGTGGAGACGGCGCTGTTCTTTGGGGGGCGCCGCATTCGTCCCATCTTTAAGTCCGAGTTCGCCAAGAGCAAGATTGTGCGCTGGGCCTTTAGCCGCGTTGGCGGCATCCCCGTGGAGCGTGGTACTGCCGATATGAAGTGCCTGCGCGCCGCCCAGCATGCGCTGCAACGCGGCGAGGACGTCCTGATCTTCCCCGAGGGTACGCGCATCCGCTCGCGCGAGATCAAGCCCGAGGTCCACGGCGGCTTTGCGCTCATCGCCCAGATGGGTAAGGCACCCGTCAACCCGCTCGCCATCTGCGGCTGGTCCGATATTACGCCTGCGGGCAAAAAGATCATGCGCCCCAAAAAGTGCTGGATCCGCGCCGGCAAGTCAATTTCGCTTTCCGACGCGCCTGCCGAGCTCAAGCGCAAGGAGCGCCTAGCCTGGTTTGAGTCCGAAGCCATGAGTCGCGTCTACGCCATGCGTGATGACCTGTGCGCCGAGCACCCGGGCAGGTTCTAGCCATGGACGAGGAAGTCATGAACACCGCCGAGGCTGTGCCCGGCAAGGCAGACGCCCCCACTATCGAAATCGCTGCCCACGCCGGCACCTGCTACGGCGTACAGCGTGCGCTCGATATGGCGCTGGCCGCTGCGCCGCAGGCAGGGGAGTGCACTCAGGTCCATACCTTGGGTCCGCTCATCCATAACCCGATCGTGGTACGCGAGCTCGCCGAGGCAGGCGTCGGTCTGGCCGACACCTTGGACGACGCCACGTCGGGCACTGTGATCATCCGCGCCCACGGCGTGGTGCCGCAGGTCATTGATGCCGCTCGCGAGCGTGGCCTTAACGTCGTCGACGCCACCTGCCCCTACGTGAAGAAGGTCCACGTGGCGGCCGAGCGCCTGGTGCGCGAGGGCTACCGCGTGATCGTCGTGGGCGAGCCGGGCCACCCCGAAGTCGAGGGCATCCTGGGCCACGCCGGCGATGACGCGCAGGTCGTGAGCTGCGCTGCCGATGCGGACGCGCTGTCGCTCAAGGGTAAAGTGGGCTTGGTTGTGCAGACCACCCAGACTGCGCAGAACTTGGCCGAGGTCGTGGCTGCTATCACCCCGCGCGTGCAGGAGCTGCGCGTGATCAACACCATCTGCGCCGCCACGAGTGAGCGTCAACAGGCAGCAGCCACACTTGCCAACCGCTGCGACTGCATGGTCATCGTGGGCGGCAAGAACTCGGGCAACACCCGCCGCCTGGCGCAGATTTGCGCAGACGCCTGCGAGCGCACGTATCACATCGAGGAAGCTTCTGAGCTCCAAGCCGCGTGGTTTACCGACGCTCACCACATCGGCATCACCGCCGGAGCCTCCACCCCGCAAGAACACATCGAGCGCGCCGTCGAGCGCATCAAGGAGCTTTGCCGCTAACCATGGACCAGACCGTACCCGCATACGCCGCCGAGGTGGCCGATTACGGGCGCAGCCGCGACCCCGAGCCGGGTGAGGGCGCGCTCGTAAAGAACGTGCGTCCCGAATCGCCCGCGTGGGATGTGGGTATCGAGCCGGGCATGCGCGTGCTCACGGTCAACGGTGAGGCGCTCACCGACATGATCGTATGGCTCTGGGAGGCCGACGATGATACCGTCGACCTCGAGGTTTTCGACCCGCGCGACGGCACCGTCACCCCCGTCGAGCTCGACCGCTTTCCCGGCGAGGATTGGGGTTTGGAGTTCGATGGCCCCATCTTCGACGGCATGCGTACCTGCGTCAACGCCTGCGTGTTCTGCTTTATGACCATGCTCCCCAAGGGCGGCCGCTCCACGCTCTATATTCGCGACGACGACTATCGCCTAAGCTTTTTGCAAGGCAACTTTGTCACGCTTACGAACCTCACCGACGAGGACGTGCAAAACGTCATCCAGCGCAACATGAGTCCCATGAACGTGTCGGTCCACGCTGTGAGCCCCGACGTCCGCCGTCGTATGATGGGCCGTAACGCCCAGCGAGGCATGGACGTACTCGAGACCATCATGGCCGCCGGCATCGAGATTCACGCGCAGATCGTGTTGTGCCCCGGCATGAACGACGGCGAGGAGCTGGAAAAGACCCTGCGCTTTTGCGAGGAGCACGAGCAAATCACAAGCCTGGGCATTGTGCCGCTCGGTTTTACCAAACACCAAAACCGCTTTAGCTGGTCATACAGCGACAAGCCCGAACTGGCGCGCGAGACCATTGCCATGATCCGACCGTTCCAGGACCGCGCCTATGAGCGCTTTGGCCGCCACACCTTCCAGATGAGCGACGAGTTCTATCTGGACGCCGGCATCGATCCTCCAGAGGCAGACTTTTACGACGGTTACCCGCAGTACTACGACGGCATCGGCATGATCCGCTCGTATCTAGACGAGACCGACGACGTGCTTGCCGCCTATACCGAGCGTCTGGCCCGCGTCCGCGAGGCCATCGCCGCCCGCAGCCAGCATTTGCTGTGCCTCTCGGGCGCCAGCGCACGCGACACGGTGGCCCGCTTTGTGGAGTCGCCCCAGGGACTCGCCGGCACTGTCACGGCCATCAAGAACCGCTACTTTGGCGGCAACGTGGACGTGACCGGCCTCATCGTCGCGTGTGACATCTTGGAGCAGCTGCCCCAAGATCTGTCGGGGGTTATGCTCTTTGTGCCTAAGCTCATGTTCAACGCTGACGGCATGACGCTTGACGAGTATCATCGTGACGATTTACTCGCAAGCCTTACCAGTCGCGGCGCCGAGGTTCATGTGGTATCGACCATGCCGCATGAGCTGCTCGATACCCTGGAGCATATCCTTTGCATTGTGCCTGCCGACTCTACTAATTCCGCTGACCCTACCCATTAAAGGAGAGCAGATGAAACCTATCGTCGCCGTCGTCGGACGCCCCAACGTGGGCAAGTCCACGCTCGTTAACCGCCTGGCCCAGACCTCGGACGCCATCGTCCACGAGTCCCGCGGCGTCACGCGCGACCGCTCGTATCACACGGCCGATTGGAACGGCCGCGAGTTCACCATCGTCGACACGGGCGGTATCGAGCCGCTCAAGAGCGACGATGTCTTTGCAACGTCCATCCGCGACCAGGCGCTCGCCGCCGCCGAGGAAGCCGCCGTCATCCTGTTTGTGGTCGACGGCCGCACCGGTGTCACCGAGGAGGACGAGTCGGTCGCCCGCATGCTCAAGCGCTGCGACAAGCCGGTCTTTCTGCTGGTGAACAAGCTCGACAACCCCGATCGCGAGAACGACAGCATCTGGGAGTTCTATTCGCTCGGCATCGGCGAGCCCACGCCGCTCTCGGCCCTGCATGGCCATGGCACGGGCGACCTGCTCGACGATATCGTGGCCCTGCTTCCGGAAGAAGAGGACGAGGTCGCCGACGAGTTCCCCGATGCGCTGAACGTGGCCATCATCGGCCGCCCCAACGCCGGTAAGTCCTCGCTGTTCAACCGCATCCTGGGCGCCGACCGCTCCATCGTCTCGAACATCGCCGGCACAACGCGCGACGCCATCGACACGGTCGTCGAGCGCAACGGCAAGCACTACCGCATGGTCGATACCGCGGGCATCCGTAAGAAGAGCACCGTGTACGAAAACATCGAGTACTACTCCATGGTCCGTGGCCTGCGCGCCATCGACCGCGCCGACGTGGCGCTACTCGTCGTCGACGCCTCCGTGGGCGTCACCGAGCAGGACCAAAAGGTCATGGGCTTGGCCATCGAGCGCGGCTGCGCCATCGTTGTGCTGCTCAACAAGTGGGACCTGCTCGACGACGACCGCAAGCGCGAGGCCTGCATGGAGACCGTCGACCGCCGTCTGGGCGTCATGGCTCCCTGGGCCCAGTATCTGCGCATCTCGGCCCTGACCGGCCGCAGCGTGGAGAAGATCTGGGCAATGGTCGACGCCGCCGAAAAGACGCGCTCGCAAAAGATCACTACCTCGCGCCTCAACACCTTCCTCACCGACCTGCGCGAGTTCGGCCACACCGTGGTGGACGGCAAGCGCCGCCTGCGCATGCACTACGTGACCCAGACGGGCGTCAACCCGCCGACGTTCACGTTTTTCGTCAACCACAGCGACCTGGTCAACGACACCTACCAGCGCTATGTAGAGAACCGCATGCGCTCGACCTTCGACTTTGCCGGCACGCCCATTCGACTCTTCTTTAGGAAGAAGGAACAGAAGGATGCATAATCCGATTCTGCTGACCTCCATCTGCGCCGTGGTCTCGTTCTTTATCGGGGCGATTCCGTTTGGCCTGATCTTGGGCCGTGTGTTCAACCACACGGACATTCGCAAGGCGGGCTCCGGCAACATCGGCACCACCAACGCGCTGCGCGTGGCCGGCCCCAAGGTGGCCGCACTCACGCTGCTGCTCGACTGCCTTAAGGGCGCCATCTGCGTCCTTATCGCCCGTCCGCTCATCGCCGACTTTGGCTATGGTTTTCCGCCGAGCATCATGGCGCCTGGAGCCCCCGGCGACTGGATGCTCGGCGTCATTTGCCTGGCAGCTGTATGGGGCCATATCTTCTCGCCCTACCTCAACTTCCATGGCGGCAAGGGTATCGCCGTTGGTCTGGGCGTGATCCTCGCCTGGTACTGGCCTATTGGCCTGTCGCTGCTGGGCATGTTTATCGTGGCCGTCGCCATCACCAAGTATGTGTCAGTGGGTTCGCTTGCCGCGGCCATCGGACTTCCTATCGCTGCTTGCGCGGTCTTTCCGTACAGCAGCCTGGGCCTCAAGTTATGCATGGCGATGATCGGCATCACCGTGGTGTGGGCCCATCGCTCGAATATCCAAAAGCTCATGGCCGGTAAGGAGTCCAAGCTCTCGTTTACCAAGCGCGTCACCGAGCCCGACGATAAGTAGGAGAGAGTCATGAATGTTGCGCTGATTGGCTCCGGCTCCTGGGGAACCGCCGTCGCCGGCCTTGCCGCCGCGCGAGCCGAGCGCGTGACCATGTGGGCCCACAGCGAGCAGACGGCCGCCGGCATTAACGGCGAGCACCGCAACCCGCGCTATCTGGTGGGATACGAGCTGCCGGACAACGTGGTAGCAACGACCGAGCTCGCCCGAGCGCTCGACGGTGCCGATGCGCTAATCTTTGCCGTGCCTTCCACGCACCTGCGCGACGTGTGTCACCAGGCCGCGCCCTTTATCGGCTCCGATACCCCGGTGCTCTGCCTCACCAAGGGCATTGAGCCCGAATCCGGCCTGCTTATGAGCGAGGTCATCGCCAGTGAGATCGGCAAAGAGTCGCGTGTCGCGGCGCTCTCGGGCCCCAACCATGCCGAGGAGATCTGCCGCGGCGGGCTTTCTGCCGCCGTCATCGCCAGCAAAGATCCGCAGGTAGGGGAGACCTTTAAGGACCTGCTCCTATCCACGGCCTTCCGCATCTACCTGTCGCAGGACATGACCGGCGTCGAGGTTTGCGGCGCCATGAAAAACGTCATCGCCATCGTGTGCGGCATCTCCGCCGGCTCGGGCGCGGGTGACAATACGCTTGCCCTCATCATGACGCGCGGCCTGGCCGAGATCAGCCGACTGGTGCACGCCCGCGGCGGTCAAGCCATGACCTGCATGGGGCTCGCCGGCATGGGTGACCTCATTGCCACCTGCACCTCCGAGCATTCGCGCAACCGCACCTTTGGCTACGAGTTTGCCCACGGCGTCTCGCTCGACGAGTACCAGGCACGTACGCATATGGTGGTCGAGGGCGCCGTCGCGGCCCGCAGCGTCAGTGAGCTTGCCCGTTCACTGGGCGTAGACATTCCGCTCACCTTTGCCGTGGAGCAAACGCTCTACAACGGTGTTACTTTGGATAGGGCGCTCGAGATTCTTACCGATCGCGTCCCCTCTCAAGAGTTCTACGGACTCACCGACTAGCGCAGAAAGGCTACTACCATGGGTTCCATTAAAATCGCTCCGTCCGTCCTCTCGGCCGACATGGCCAACCTCAAGGGCGAACTCGACAAGATCGCCGGCGCCGACTACGTGCACTTCGACGTCATGGACGGCCACTTTACCGGCAACCTCACCTTTGGCGTTGACATCCTCAAGGCCGTCAAGCGCTCCACCAATGTACCGGTCGACGCGCACCTCATGGTGTCGAACCCCGACGAGACGGTCGATTGGTACGCCGACGCCGGTGCCGACATGATCACCGTCCACTACGAGGCTTCCACGCACCTGCACCGCACGCTCACCCATCTACAGCAGCGCGGCGTTAAGGCCGGCGTGGTGCTCAACCCCGCCACCCCCGTGTGCGTGCTCGAGAGCATCATCGACGTCGTCGATATGGTGCTGCTCATGAGCGTGAACCCGGGCTTTGGCGGTCAGAGCTTTATCCCAGGCACCATCGCTAAGCTCCACGAGCTCAGGGCCATGTGCGAGCGTCACGGCGTTTCGCCCCTCATCGAGGTCGACGGTGGCATTTCTTCCAAGAACATTGTCGAGGTCGTCAAGGCCGGCGCCAACGTGCTCGTGGCCGGTTCTGCCGTATTTAAGTCCGAAGATCCCGCTGCCGAGGTTGCGCTGCTGCAGAAGCTGGGCAACGAGGCCGCACAGGAGGCATAAACCCTTATGACCGCAGGTCAAAACCGCATACCCGTGAATCTTGACTATGCCGCCTCGACGCCCATGCGCGCCGAGGCGCTCCTTGCGCAGCGCGAATACGACGACAGCGAGCTTGCCGGCGTCAACCCCAACTCGCTGCATTCGCTCGGCCGCAAGGCTGCCACGCGTCTGGAGGTTGCACGTCGCGAGATCGCCCGCAGCTTTGGCGCGCGCGTCCGCCCGTCCGAGATTGTACTGACCAACGGCGGCACCGAAGCCAACCAGCTGGCGCTGCTCGGTCTTGCCGAGGGCGCTCGTCAGCGCGATCGCAAGCGCAATCGTGTAATCGTTTCGGCCATCGAGCACGATTCGATTCTGGACAACCTGCCGTTGCTGCGTGCCGCCGGCTTTACCGTCGACCTGGTGAAGCCCTGCCGCATGGGCTACATTGAGCCTGCCACGCTTGTCGAGCTGCTAGGCGACGACGTGGCGCTCGTGAGCATTATGGTCGCCAACAACGAGACCGGCGTGGTGCAGCCCATCCGCGAGCTTGCCGCGGCCACGCATACCGTTGGCGCCCTGTTCCACACCGATGCCATCCAGGGGTATCTGCATATTCCGCTCGATGTCACCGAGCTGGGCGTCGACGCCATGTCCGTCGCAGCCCACAAGATTGGCGGTCCCGTGGCATCTGGCGCACTCTACCTTAAGAGCCGCACGCCGCTGCGCCCGCGCATCTTTGGCGGCGGACAGGAGGCCGGTCGTCGTGCCGGCACGCAAGACCTGCGAACGCAGCTCGCCTTTGCCGCCGCCGCCTCATCTCTGACGCCCCATGTGGCTCAGGAGCGCGCGAAGCTGCAAGCCCTTTCCGACAAGCTCTACGCCACGCTTACGGCTCATCCGCGTATTCATGCCACCATGGGCGACTACGCACAGGCCGATCGCCTGCCGGGCATGGTGTCGATCTACGTTGATGGCATGGACTCCGAGGAGCTCATCGTCAAGCTCGATGCCGCCGGCTTTGAGGTTTCGGCCGGCTCGGCGTGCTCGAGCGGCAGCATGGACCCGAGCCATGTGCTCAGCGCCATGGGCATTGGTCGCGAGCAGGCACTAGGTGCACTGCGCATTTCCTTTGACGACCGCGTGAATCCGGACGATCTGGACGAGTTTGCCCAGACGCTGCTCTCGATCGCAGGTGCCGCATGATCGTCGCCGAGCTCGAGCGCGCGCTACTGGCACGCTATCCCAAGACGGACACCGAGCCCTGGGACCACGTAGGACTCTCCGTTGGCGATCCGGCCGCGGAGATCACCGGCGTTGCCTGCGCACTCGATGCGACTGAGGCTAATGTTCGCCGCGCCCAAGAAGCAAGCGCCAACGTGCTGCTGACGCATCATCCCATATACATCAAGGCACCCGAGGCCTTTTGTCCGGCGGATGCCACACGACCCCAGTGCAGTACGGCCCTCTACGAGGCTGCCCGCTGCGGGGTGAGCATTATCTCGCTCCACACCAACCTGGACCGCTCGCACGAAGCCCGTGTCTGCCTGAGCAAGCTGCTGGGTGCCGCACCCGTGAGCTCACTGGAGCACGTGGACGACCCCGAGGCCACCGGCCTGGGCGCACTTGCAACGCTCAACGACCCGTGCACGCTGCGCGATCTTGCCACCCGTGCTGCCACGGCCTTTGGCAGCGACCCGCGTGTGTGGGGCAAAGCTGATCGCCCGTGCCGCACCGTCGCCATTTTGGGCGGCTCCCTGGGCGACTTCGGAGAGCTCGCCATCGCCGCGGGCGCAGATGTTGTCGTGACGGGCGAGGCGGGCTACCACGTGGCGCAAGACCTTGCCTTGCGCGGGCTGCCGGTGATCTTGCTCGGCCACGACCGCTCCGAGGAGCCGTTCGTTGATATATTGATGAACTCTGCAGTTGACGCCGGGGCCGACCCCCGTCATGCGATTAAAATACTGAACCCTTGCCAATGGTGGACTGTGACAAAAGGAGAGAACTTATGAGCGCCGGCGCTACGCTACTCAAGCTGCAACAGATCGATTTGGAGCTCGCCCGCAACAAGAGCGAACTTGCCAATATGCCGGAGCTCAAGGAGCTCGCTTCCAAGCGCAAGACCTACGTTAAGCTCAAGGCCGAAATGACCAGGCTCTACGCCCAACGCAAGGACCTGGATATTGAGCTCGACGATCTCAACACCACCGAGATCCAGACCAATAACGCCATCGAGGCCGCCAAGAAGCGCCATGTCGACGGCTCTGACTATCGCGAGGTTCAGGACCTGGAGAACGAGCTCGCTACCCTGGCCAAGCGTCTGGACAAGATTGAGCACACCCGCAAGGACGTCGTTGTCGCCCACAAAGAGGCGCTCGACCGCGAGACCCGCGCGCAGGCAATCATCGCCAAGTTCGAAGAGGGCGTGAAGGCCGATACCAAGGCCGCCCGCGCCAAGGCTGCCGACCTGCAGGCTCAGATCGAAGCCGCCACTAAGGAGCGCACCGCGCTGGCCGCCACGCTGCCGGCCGACGTGCTCACCGACTACGAGCGTCTGCTCAAGCAGTTCCGCGGCTTGGCCGTCGAGACCATCCAGGGCAACATCCCCACGGTCTGCCACACCGCGCTGCAGGCATCGTCCATGAGCGACCTCAACCACGACGGCAGTGAGATTACGCACTGCCCGTACTGCCACCGCCTGCTGGTGCTCCCGAGCAAGGAAGCTTAAACGATGGCGGCACCCAACAATTCAATGCAACTTGAGGGAAAAACGATCCTGCTGGGCATTACCGGCGGGATCGCCGCCTATAAGTCGTGCAATATCGTGCGCCTGCTCCAAAAGCGCGGCGCGCACGTCAAGGTCGTCATGAGCGAGCATGCCACTGAGTTTGTGGGGCCGCTCACCTTCCGCGCGCTCACCAATGAGCCGGTCGCGGTTGGGCTATTCGACGACCCGTCTGACCCCATCCACCATATCTCGCTGGCGCAGGAGCCCGACTTGGTGGTCGTGGCGCCCGCGACGGCCAATATCATCGCCAAGATGGCCAACGGCATCGCCGATGACCTCATCTCCACAACGCTGCTTGCGACACCGCGGCCCGTCGTGATCGCGCCGGCCATGAACAATGGCATGTGGAAGGCGTCGGCCACGCAGGCCAATATGGCCACGCTGTGCGAGCGCGGCGTCCACGTGGTGGGACCCGGCAGTGGCTACCTTGCCTGCGGCGACGTGGACACGGGGCGCATGAGCGAACCCGAGGAAGTCGTCGAGGCCGTCTGCGAGGTGCTCAATCCCGTGCAACAAGACCTGGCGGGCAAGCGCATCGTCATTACCGCCGGCCCCACGCATGAGCCGATTGACCCCGTGCGCTTCATTGGCAACCGTTCTTCGGGCAAGATGGGTATCGCCCTGGCGGGGGAGGCCGCACGTCGCGGTGTCGCCGTCACGCTCGTGCTGGGACCGACATCGCTCGACGTTCCCCACGGCGTGGAGTGCGTGCGCGTGCAGACCGCCGCAGAGATGCTGCAGGCGGCGTTAAACGCCTTTCAGACGGCCGATGCGGCCATTTGCGCGGCCGCCGTCGCCGACTACACACCCGCGGCCCCTGCCGACCATAAGCTCAAAAAGGCCAACGAGCGCTTGGATCGCATCGAACTGGTCGAGACGGTCGATATTTTGGCTGAGCTCTCGCGCCAGAAGGGCGAGCGCCGTGTGATCGGATTTGCAGCCGAGACCGATAACGTCGTGGAGTACGCTGAGCGCAAACTTGCCCGCAAGGGCTGCGATGCAATCATCGCCAACGATGTCTCGCGCGCCGATTCGGGCTTTGGAACCGATACCAACAAGGCCTGGATTGTGAGCACAGCGGGTACACAGGAACTTCCCGTACTAACAAAACCCCAGCTCGCGGATACAATTTTGGACTTGCTCAAAAATATTTAAAAAAGTTCTTGCGCAAGGCCAAAGTTTCGGGTTAATATACTCCCTGTTGCGAGCGAGAGCAGAGCAACAAACAAAAGCTTCGGGACGTGGCGCAGCTTGGTAGCGCACTTGACTGGGGGTCAAGGGGTCGCTGGTTCGAATCCAGTCGTCCCGACCAGAAGTTTGCAGGTCAGGCACCTAGTGCCTGACCTTTTTTGTTTTAAGCAATTGCTTAATTTTAAGTAAGCAACAGGGTGTCAAAAATCTACCTGCGCGATACTCGCTTTTTGCGGCTACTTGCGCGTTTTGCACACGCTTGAGCCGATTTATTAACGCGATATGAATCTACATACGCGTAGCTGGTATGCAGCCGAGTACAGGCTGTATTTATCGCGGCGATTAACACAGATATAGCGACTATAACGGACAAGCGTGTCGCTGTATTTATTCCAGTAGTTCACTTGATCGGTGGACAAGTGGGCTGTTGCAACGAAACGCCAAGCAGGATGGGCTCTATACGAGGACGCCGCAGGGTAATGGCGGGGGAGTGCGGCGGGCGCTCTGAGAGCCGCTGTGTAACCCCATTTCCCCTCAACCCGACTACCTGTGCCACGAACATCAGACCGTTCGAGTAACCGCCAAAAGAAAAGCCCGCGCGAAGTTGCGCAGGCTTTTCGCTAGACAAGCTAGAAGACAGGCTAGAAGCACCAAGCGGGGCAGACGCAAAGCGAAGCGCTCGCGTCGTCGCCACGCGACGGCCTGCCAGTACCGGTGACGTCGAGGAAGTACGCAGAAAGTTTCGGTAACACCGAACGCTCCCACCATAAGCTGCTAATGGCAATGGCAGAGTTGGGATTATCGTTATTCGTCACCTTGCCCTTGAAGGCCTCGTACTGGCTACCCTCGGAGGAACTCCAGGGGTAGTCAGAGGCCCAAAGGGAAGTGAAATCGGAGGTCCAATGGGAGGTGCAGGGCGCGATCTCGGAGTAGCTGAGAAGGAACAGCCTGTCCGAGGTCGCGGTTACGGCGGCGTTCTTATCGATTCCGCCGACGTTGTTCGTGAGCTTCCTGACGGTCTTCACCTTGGACTGGAAATCGGGCGGCATGAGGCTCCAGATCTCGCCGGAGTTCATCTTCGCACGGAGCTCCGACTTCTCCCAGCCACCGGCGTTGGTGTCGGTGGCGTTCATGCGGGGCGAAATACCCGTCGAGGTGGTGAGGAACGTCAGCCCCGCCTAGCCCGAGCCGTCGGCCAAATCGTCATGGTTGATGCCGATGATGCGGTATTCGAGCGTCTTCCCATCGGTGAGCTTCATCGTGAACTTGGTGCCGGCATCCATGGCGGCCTTCGCCTTGGCGTAGGCGGGAGACGCCTTGCCCTTCGTGGCGATGTCCTCTGCCACGGCCTTCTGCTCACCGAGCGTCCAGTCCTTCGCGTCCTTGGCGATGGCCGCCTGGACGGTCGCGGAATCGGCCCCTGTGGAGCCGCCACCGGATGTTCCACCGTCCTCGACGCCACCGGTCGCCCCGCTGTTCACCGTGTTGCCGACCAGGTTGAACTGGTTTCGGATGGCCCCGGCCACGCTGGGTCCCGCGAACACGATCACCAGGCCGATGACCGCGATAATCAGGACGTACTCGATGATAGATTGTCCACGAAGGCGGATACCTCTAGGAGATACCCCCCCCCCCGAAGGTTAATTGCCGCTGCATGCATATGCGACTCCCTTCGCTCAGGGTGAATAGAAACGGCTTGAGCGTAGGACTATTCCAAAAGGTTGCGCTGGACTTGCCGCAGCGGCAAAGAGTAATTAGCCCAACGTCTGCGCAGATTAACCGACCGCTCACACAATCGAATTTGTTGCTCAACAAATCCGCAGGTGAGGACAGCAGAATTGGTGTTACCGGAAGTTACGGAGGACCGCCGGTGTCGAGGCGGGCGGTCGAGAAGAAGGGACCAAAAATGAGAAGCCTGGAGCTGATAATCTTCTTCCTGCCTCTCTTGGCGATCGCCGCCAACATCTGCGGCGTAGCGGAGCTCGTTAAGATTGCCAGGGCCAAGGGGCATTACACCAATGGCGCGGGAATCCTCTGGTTCATCGGCCTTTTCGGCACCGCGCTCATGGTCGGCCTGATCGTCTGCGCTCCGCCCGACCGAGCGGCACCGGCGCCCAGCGCACAAAGGGACGAAGACGCCCTGCCCGAGGTGTAGTAATGTCGAAATACAAGATAGCCTACCGCGACGCCAACCCCTCCTGGCAGGAGCTTTGCCCTGTCAGGATGTTAGCCATCCAAGTCTCCAGAGACACCGAGACGGGAGCCTGCTTCCTCCAAACAAAGATCGTCAACGTATCGACGAAACCCATCAGCCGCATAGAGTTCACTGTCGGGCTCGAGGGCGAGGGAGGGGAGACGGAGACCGTCGACTTCTCGCTCCTAGATGCCGACCTGCCCGCCGGCGAGGTGCTCAGGCCCAAGGCGGCGAGAATCAAGCTGTCTGTTATCACCGGCTCGCGTGCCGTTGTGACCCGAGCGGACGGCGAGACCTCCTTCGGCGACCCGATCGACATCGATAGCCCCGCGCCACTCGCACTCAACGGGGTCGAGGAGTCGGAACGCGATGTCCTGCTCTCCGAGATGGGGGCCGATACCTTCAAATGCGCGGGCGTCCATTCCGAACACGACGGGTGGTGGCAGTGCGGCTGCGGTGCGGTGAACCTCAAGCGCGGTACCTGCTGGAACTGCGGCGCCGTGCGCGAGAAAATGGCGGATCTGGAAGATGCCGCGTTCCTGGATGAATCCAGAAGGGACAGGGTCTACAAGACGAGCGTCGCGATACTCGAGAAGGGCAACAGGAAGGAAGCTGAAGCCGCCAAGGAGAGCCTCGAGAGGCTGGCCGAGCAGGGCTACGGGGATTCGGGCGAGAAGGCAAGAGAGGCCGGCATGAAGATTGCGAACCTCTCGAAAAGGAGGAAGAAGATAGCCGTCGCGGGCCTTGGAAAGGATTACGCCGGGGACGTTCTTGTTGGAGTCGCTATGCAGTGTATTCGGGCTGATGTTCCAGTCGGAACAATCCAGATGGAGACTCCGACACTGCTCGGACATTCCCGTTAAGTCATATACAGCACTGAAATCGCACTTGGCACCGAGACCAGTTACGTCCACATCCGCGTCCGGAACGAATCGAAGCGGTATCCCGTTTCAAAACGTATGCGTTTCACCATGAGAGAGGGATCTGTCATGAGCTGGAAACCGAGAAAATGCGTTATCGCTTTACTGACTCTGGCGACTCTGACGTGTTTCGCCGCCTTAATCGCCGTCAATATCAAACCGCAACACGATGCTTATCCCTCATCTTTTTCCATTAAAATGGGCCAAAATTTCAGCCTCGGCCGAAACGTGAATTATTTTAACAAGCTAAAACCTAATGAGGAAAATATCTTGATGTTCTGGGCATCGTGGTGTCAGCACTGCGAATCTCTCATAGAAGATATGCAACAACTTGATAATTTCGCAGCCTTAAGGAAGAACCTTTTCACTGTTTCCGAGGACAGCACAATTGAAGAAGCCTCGGTCCATGAAGGAGACTTTCCCATATACATAGATTAAGATAAGACCGTGTATGACCAATATGAACTTGAGCATATTCCGTCCATATTCATACTGGATGATCAAGGAAACATCATCGGCTTATCCGAAGGAGAGGAAGAACCTCTTGCCTTATTAAAGAAATACGCCAAATACAACGGATATAAAGCGGAAGGAGGCGACATCAAGTAACTATCAAAGGCCAGATTAAGGAGCCAGCCATGAAGAAATGCCTGCTCTCCATCGTCTCAGCAGCTCTTTGCCTCTCCCTTGTCATGACACCATTTGTGCCCGTTGCGGCAGCCTATGCCGACGAGGGGTCTCCCGCCGAGAGCAGCGAAATCTACGTCGGAGACAACTACGACGAAAATTACGATATATCCCTTTTTGAGCGCGGACGCTGCACGGATTCATATTCCAAGGCGTGGTGCGATTCTCACGGATTTGCAAATAACCGCACCGTCCCTCACAAGGTCAAGCTGAACGTGAAGGAGGAGTCTTGCCTGCGCGATCCCTACCTTGCTGGCACCGCTGAAGTTATCGCCGGTCTCGTGACAACCGGTCCTGGCGGCGGCTTGTTTGCAACCGCAATGACATCGTGCCGACTTTTCACTTGCATGTTCTAAAAGGAGGTTGCCATGCTGTCGCAAAATCAATCGAGATACTTGACCACAATCGGCTTTGCCCTGCTTGCATTACTCTTTGCTAGCGACCTTTTGCTGAAACCGCCCAAGGAACTCGTTTTGCTTGCCATAGACTGCCTTTCCGCCCTTTACTTTACGGCAACCCTATTCGTCGGACTAAAGGAGAGGAAAAAAGGCGCAGTCGTCGCATCCGCCGTATGCTTGATCATAATCATTGCATCATTCTTTATCTGACACGTTGGTGATTTAGGGGCGATATCGTAGGAATACGACCGGGAGAGTCGGGACCAGATTGCCCGGGTTGCCCGGTCGGCTCGCGCGACGGTGCGGCGGTTCCACAGAAAGCTCTCCGGACTTCACGCCGTTTCTGATCGCATTGTAGACAGCCATCTCGTCTTCGCAGTCGGCGAGCACGCGGTGTGCGTCGTCGTTTTGGATGTCCAGTAAATCTCGAAGGTCCTCCATGCACCAGCGTCCGAGATTTGGCCATGCGCGTTGCGCGAGCTGATAAGTGTCGATTGCGATGTTGTAGTTAAAGTCCAAGCCAATGCCGTCCCAGGCAGAACGGCTTTGTTTCCTTGATTATCAACTTCATCCGGACACTTCCCGCATTCATCCGTGTGTGTACGGATGAATGCGGGGTTCAATACCCCGGCGGTCTGATCGGCAGGCCGCCGGGAACTCTCACTCCTCGATAAAAGCCGGCACCCGGTTAGTCCTGCGCATCTTGAAATTGCCATTTTCGTGGGAGACGTAGAGGATGCCGTCCATCCCGTCTCGCGATGCATATGAAAGGTGAACAGAACCGCAATCCGCTCCATCATTGTCGAGAAGATCGAACGAATTCGGGTCGCTCGTTGCGGCCAAACGACCACTCATACAAGAACCATCGTCATTACAGATTTGCCATTCCATGTCTTCGCCTGCAAGAATCGCCATAGACGGCCTGGTCGCGCCATCGTTGACATACATCCCGTCTATGCCAAACCCATTTTCAGCGCCATCGATGAACGACTGCTCGGACCTATACCTCGCAAATGATGCACATAGCACCATTGCAAGACAAAGTACAAAGCCAACAATCGCTATCTTTGCATAGCTCTTGCCTATCATGTCATTCATCTCCCTCGTATGTATCGAGGTATTCCTGCTTGAGCGTCTGCGAGGACGACTCGATCTTTTCCACGAGCGTGCCGGCCTCGATGAAGTAGAACGAGTTGGTGAGGTCTGCCAGGTCGTCGAGCAG